>JAYTNC010000460.1:0-12051 GCA_043748515.1 Gemmatimonadota bacterium
ACGCCGAGGGTCCACTCCACGTACGACGTGAGGGTGAGCCGGCGCCGGCGCGTGCCGGTGTTCGTGACCTTCAATACCGACACCTTCACCGGGTCCTCGCCCGCGACGCCGAGCGTGAGTCGGGTCTCGATCCCCGCGTGCTCGTGGCGGAACTCCGTGACGCCGGCGCCATGCTCCACCTCGTACGCGATGCCGCGGCGGACCGGCGCCGGCGTTGCGCTCCAGAACTCGCCGTTCTCTTCGTCGCGGAGGTAGAGCACCTCGCCGACCGGATCGGAGACGGGGTCGTTGAACCAGGGCGTGAGCCGGAAGAAATAGCTGCTCGCCGCCCACGTGAAGCCGCCGCCGAGGTCGGTCACGACGAAGCCGCCGCGCGCGTTGGCGATCACGTTGGCCCACGGCGCCGGAGGAAGGAGGTCGTCCTGCACGCGGATCCGGTACCGGTCGTTCGTGGTGAGACCGCCGAGACCGTTCTCGAAGCGCAGGCCCTCCACCGAGCCGGTGTGGCGCGTGAGCGCGGTGGCGTGGGTCGGCGGCCGTCGCGAGACACTCGTGGACATCGCCTCGATGGGCGCTTCGGAGAACGGCGTTTCGGGTGCGTCGGTGCTGCGCACGACGTCCGCGACGATGCGCGCGAGCGTCCGTCCGTCGCAGGCGATCGAGAGGCGGGCGACCGCGGAGATCGTGTCGAAGTCGGCGGCGCCGAGCGCCGACCGGTTGCGGAGATGCACGCCGCCCACGGCATCGAGGACCGTCGATCCGCCGGTCGTCAGGAGCAGCGCGGTGATCCGCTCGCGCAGGTCCTGCAGATAGCTCTGCGGCTCGTTGCTCACGACGAGCAGGTCGACGCTCACGCCGCGCAGCCGCCAGTAGCGGTGCGCCGTGAGCAGTGGTTGCAGCGACGCGAGGCCTTCGGCGGTCTCGATGTTCGCGACCACCACCGGCGAGTCGCCGGAGATCCCGTGCGCCCAGAGCGTCTGTTGCCAGCCATCGTTGCGCGCGAGCCCGAGGCTCGGGGGGCGTGTGACACTGTCGGGGAACAGGATGTAGCCGGCGAGCTCCTGGCAGGCCGCGGCGTCGGCGGGGGTGACACCGAGCTCGCGCAGCTCGATCTGCGTGGAGGTCCAGGCGAGATCGAGTGCGCGCCTGGCCGCGTGCGGGCTGTGGTAGCGGTCGGTCAGGGCGAAGATCTCGGCGCGCGACTTCGCGACGAGCGTGGTGAAGGCGACGGAGTCGGATTCGCCGGGCTCGAGACGCAGCCGCACACGGATCGAGAAGATCGGATCGAGCACGGCGCCCGTCGTGTTCGAGAGCTCGCCTCCCGGCTCCATCGCCGCCGGCTCCCGGGTCGAGCGTCCGCGACCGAGGAACCGCGCGCGGTCGCTCTCGTAGGTCACGTCGCCGATGCGGTGCTTGCCGGTGTCGACGACGTGCGCGAGCCAGACGGTGGCTTCGTCGGCCGAGCGGGGGCGGCGCGTGGCGGTGATCGCATGGCACCACTCGTGCCACTCGGTCTCGACGAACAGGTTGCTGAAGGCGGGGTGCACGCGGTCGGCGGCGCGCGGTGCGAGGACGATCTCGCCGTAGCTCGTGAGCTCGACCTCGCGGACGGTGCCGCCGTTGTTCGTGACCGTCACGCGCCGGATCTCCGCGACGTCCTCCGGCGCGACGACGATCTCGGTGCGCGTCTCGATCGCGCCGTCGAGGCGCAGGATCGTCGCGCGGTCGGTCGCGAGCGAGGCACGATAGCTGTCGGCGATGGTGCCGGTGGGCTGATGCCCCGACGACCAGGTGCGGCCGTTGCCGAGGTCCTTCACGTAGCAGAACTGCCCGGAGTTGTCGCGCGTGCCGTCGGGGAGCCAGCGCGTGACCGCGAGTCCCTCGCAGCGGCTATAGCCGGCGCCGGCGTGCGTCACCATGACGGTGAGCGGCGCATGGCCGAGCAACGCGACGTGTGGGCGCGGCGTGTCGACGGTCTCGTACTCGCGCACCACCGGTCGGTCGGCGATGAGGCCGGGCGGCGTATCGACGGGAGGCGCAGGCTGCGGGGCCTGGAAGTCGAGGCGGCGCGGCACCCGTTCGTCCAGCAACAGTTGCGCCGCGCGGACCATGGGGTCGGCGTGGAACCGGTGCTGCCACCGCTGCGCGAGCAGGGCGTTGGTCAGCGCGACCAGCGTCATGCCCACGTGGTGCGCCATGTGGCAGCGCACGAGTGCGAACGGCTGGTCGCCCGAGGGGCGTGTCCAGTCGAGCGCGTCGTAGAAGCCGTACTCGCCGAGCGCGCCGAGCTCCTCGAGCGCGGAGAGGTTGGCGATCGCCCGTTCGGGGTCGACCATGACCGCCAGCGCCGACGCGTACGGCGCGACGACGAGGTCGCGCGCGAGCCCGCGCTGCAGCGCGAGGTCGGGTACGCCGAAGGCGCGATACTGGTAGGTGTGGTGGCGGTCGCGCACGTGATAGGTGCTCTCGCTCACGCCCCATGGGACGTCGCGGTCCGCGCCATAGCGCACCTGCCGCGCGACCGCGCCCTCGTACGTGCGGCCCAGCAGCGTCTCGGGGAAGGCGCGCATGACGAGGAGCGGCATGAGGTACTCGAACATCGAACCGCTCCACGAGACGAGCGCCGCATGCCCGTGCGCGAGCGTGAGCGCGCGCCCCAGATGGAACCAGTGCTCCGGCGCGACGTCGCGCTTGGCGATGGCGATGAAGCTCGCGAGGCGCGCCTCGGACGCGAGCAGATCGTACGAGGATTCGTCGAGCTGGTGCGTGGTCGTGTTGAAGCCGATGCGGAAGAGCTTCGTCGTCTCGTCGTACAGGAACGTGAAGTCCATGTCGAGCACCAGCCGTTCGGCGCAGCCGGCGAGATGCGTGAGCCGCTCCGCGAGCGGCGGAGAGTCCGCGTCGGCACCAGCATCTTTACCGGACGCAAGGTCGAGACAGGCCTGCCGCATCGCGAGCAGGTGTCCGGCGAGGTTGCCGCTGTCGACCGTGGAGACGTATCCCGGCTCGAGCACGCCGAGGTCGGGGAGCGAGTACCAGTTGAGGAGATGGCCGCGGAAGCGCGTGAGACGTGCGAGCGAGGCGAACGTCTTCTCGAGTCGTCCGGTCATCTCCTCCAGCGGGATCAGTCCGAGGTCGTGCGCGCTCACCGTCGCAAGCAGTTGCAGCCCGATGTTCGTCGGCGAGGTGCGCAGCGCGACGACGCGCGCCGGATCCTCCTGGACGTTGTCGGGGGCGAGCCAGGCGGTGGACTCGTCGATGAAGCGCGCGAAGAACGCCCAGTGCGATCGGGCGTAGCCGAGTGCGGTCGCGCGGGATGCGTCGCTGAACTCGGCCACCGCCCGGGGTTGCGGTCGGCTCATCGCGTCCGCGAGGAAGGGCGCGGCGCTCCAGAGCGCCGTGAGCGCGCCGAGCGGGAGCAGCAGGGCCCAGGTCCCGTCGGCGGCCGGACCGGCGGGGGCGAGCGCGCGCACGGCGATCGCGGCGAGCGCGAGCACCGGGATCGCGACCGCCGGCCACATCGTCGTCCAGACGCGCGCCAGACCGCGCCGCATCTCCTGCTCGGCCGAGGCCGCCGGCTGCCACTCGAGCAGCAGCCGGCGTGAGACCGCGAGCCTCCAGAGGGTGCGACCGATCGCGTCGGCCGCGAGCCAGGCCTGTTGCGGGAGGAAGCTCACCGCGAGCCCGACCTGCTGCGCGCTGCCGATCGCGTCGGACCAGACGGCGCTGTAGTAGGCGCGCAGCGACTTGTCGCGCGAAGGACTCACGAGCGCGATCGCCAGCGTGATTCCCCAGGGCGCGGCGATCGCGAGCAGGCCGAGCACCGTCCAGCGCATCGGGTGGACGGGCAGCAGCAGCCATCCGACGGCGAAGAAGAGCATCTGGGCGATCTCGACCGTGCTGCGGCGCAGGTTGTCGAGGATCTTCCAGCGGGCGAGGAGCGAGAGTCGGTTGCGCTCGGGCCCCTGCGGACCCGGCACCGTGCGCGTGAGCCAGCGCAACAACTGCCAGTCCCCGCGGATCCAGCGATGACGGCGGCGCCAGAAGGTCAGGTAGCGCGCGGGATAGTCGTCGAAGACGGTGATGTCGGTGGCGAGGCCGGCGCGCGCGTAGTTGCCCTCGATCAGGTCGTGCGAGAGCAGCGTGTTCTCGGGGAAGCGTCCGTGCGTCGCGGTCGCGAAGACATCGACGTCATAGATGCCCTTGCCGGTGTAGCTCCCCTCGCCGTACAGGTCCTGATAGACATCGGAGACCGCCGTCGTGTACGGGTCCACGCCCGGATGGCCCGAGTGGATCGCAGCGAAGCGCGAACGATGCGCGCTTGCGAGCGACACGCCGACGCGCGGCTGCAGGATCCCGTAGCCTTCGACGACGCGGCTCGCCGACGGGTCGAACACCGCGCGGTTGAGCGGATGCGCGATCGCCCCCACGAGCGCGAGCGCCTCGTCCGGGGGAAGCACGGTGTCGGCGTCGAGCGTGATCACGTACCGCACCCGCCGCAACGCGACGACGTCACCGATCACCGCGACGAACGACCGCTCGGCGCCGCCTCTCAGGAACCGATTGAACTCGTCGAGCTTGCCGCGCTTGCGCTCCCAGCCCATCCAGACACCCTGTCGCGCGTTCCACTGCCGGTCGCGGTGGAACAGGTAGAAGGCGTCGCGCGTCACGGGGGCGTACCGCGCGTTGAGTTCCTCGACGCCGAGCACGGCGGCCGAGAGGATCGCAGCGTCGGCGTCCGTCGTCGCCGCGGACGCGTCGGTGTAGTCGCTGAGAAGCGCGTAGTGCAGGTGCTTGTCGCGGTTGGCGAGGAATTGCACCTCGAGTCCGGAGAGTGCCTGCTCCACGTCGGCCACGTTCGCGAAGAGCGTCGGCACCACCACGGCCGTGCGGTACTCGGCGGGCACGCCGTCGGTGCTGAAGTCGAGTCGCGGCAGCAGTCGCGGCGGCAGGAAGGTCGTCACGGCCTGCGTGATCGCGTTGACCGCGATGTCGAATGACAACAGGAATCCCGCGGCCGAGATCGCGATCCACGCGCCGACTCCGTCCGGGCCAGCCGCGAGCAGGAGTGCCCCCATCGCCATCGCCGTTCCCGTCGCGACCCCGCCGACGTACACGAGGTTCGGCCGGCGGCGGAGCCAGCGGTGCGCGCGGAGGACGAGCGGGGCACGATAGTCCATCGTCGCCTCGAACTCGAGCTTGCCGCGATCGACGAGCCAGTAGCCCACGTGCGCCTTGCGCGCGTCGCCCGCAAAGGTGCGCGCGTAGGCCACCGCGCGCTGCGCGACCGCGACTTCGGTGGCGTCGGAGTCCTTCGCGATCCGTTCCACGGCATGGCGGTACGCGTCGCGCGTGGCGAAGGTCATGCGCGGGTAGTCACCCGAGGGATCGAGGCGAAGCTGCCGCTCGACCACGCTCTGGCGCTCGACGAAGCGACTCCAGTCGCGCGGGCCGATGCTCCGGAGGCTCATGATGCTGTTCGCCATCACGAGCGTCGTGAGGGCGAGGCGTTCGGCGGCACGGGTGGCCGCCTCGGTGGGACCGAGTCCCTCCTCGGCGAACCACTGCTCGATCCCGATCAGCGGAGGGACCGCTCCCGCCGAGGCGCGCAACTGTTGCAGCAGTCGCGAGACGAACGTCGGGGTGAGCGTGTGACCCTCCTCGACGAATGCCGAGAGCGCGCCGCGCATCGCATCCTGCCCCAGGGCGGCTTCGGCGAGGATGCGCGCCGCCCAGAGGTCGGCTGCCTCGATCTCATCGAGCCGTTGTACCGTGCGCAGCGTCATGCGGCGGACCGATTCGATCAGACCCAGCCGCAGCATCGCCGGCACGGCCCAGAGCTCGCCGAGCGAGAGGACGAGGCTCTCCTGGAAGGCGCCGACGAAGATGTCGACGTTGTCGAGGTCGATCCGCGCCTCGGAGTGCGAGATCAGCGTGATCGCGATCTCGTAGACGCGCGGATACTCGGCGAGCGTACCGTGCGTGAGGAGGGGGAGCTCGCGGAAGTAGTCTTCGGGCAGGCTCTCGTGCACCTGGCCCGCATGCTCCCGCACGACGTGGAAGTTGTCGAGGAGCCAGTCGCCGGCCGGACCGATGTCGGTCCCGCGCATCGCGGCGGCGGAGAGGCGTACGCGCGCGCTCTCGAGGATCTTGCGCGTCTGCGCCAGGCGGGTGAGCAGGCGCGCCGGGGTCTCGCGCAGGCGGCGTTTGCGCCGCTCGTGGATCGCCTGCTGTGCCGTCGCGAGGTCTCGTGCGCGAGCCGCCAGTCGCTCGGCGCCGAGCAACTCACCGCGGATCGGTCCCGCGTACACGTCCGCCGCGCTCGGTGGTGGGCGTCGGGACGCGTGGTCGTGGGTGAATCGCGTGCTCATCCCCGTCGGAGAAGTGCGGGGGGCGGGGGAGTCGCGGAGGGACGGAGGAGCATGCCGAAGCTTACCTCATTGCGAATGCCGCGGAGTGCTGATCGTGCGCGCGGATGTTCCCTGAAGAACGTCCACAGCACCTCGGTCGCATCGCTCGCGGCGCTCGGCGTGTGGCGTGTGGCGGGGCAGTCGGAGCGCCAGTCGATGACGCTGCCGCGTTCGGACATCCGCAGCGTGCTGCCGCCGCCGTTGGCGCGCGCCCGGTAGGTGCCCTCTCCGCCCGGGGTTCGACCGTGGTGCACGCTGAGAAACGCGCAGATCCGGCCGGCCCGGTGCCCCTCGGCGCTGACCGCGCACTGCTCCTCGAGGACTTCTCCTCCCGCACCTTCCTCCTCCTCCCCGCCGCCAACAAAGCGGCGGGCGGCACCTCTCGAAAGAAGTGCCGCCCAACGAACTGTGGGTCGGTGAACCGCGCTACTTCGCAGTGATCGGACCGGGCTTGGCCATCTGCTTCATCAGATCGTCGTTCCACACGCCCTCGACCTTCACGTGAGCGGCTGCGCCCAACAGGACGGCTTCGATCAGGTTGTGATTGAGGTAGACGTGCAGTCCCGGCTGCCGGAACTGGTACAGCGCCGCGACCGCAGATCCGCCCTCGACGAACCACGTCTCGAGATTGGTCGCCGGGACGTCGTTGAACGACCCGCCGCGCCACACCAGATCGCCGTGGCCTCCGATCAGGTGTGGACGGGAATCGCGATTCGCCTGCGAGTGAATGAAGAGGACGCGCTCGCCGACCTTCGCCGTGAGTGCGTTGTCACCCGTCAACGCGCCGACGGCGCCGTTGAACACGACGTGAGTCGGGGTCAGGGTCTTCATCACCGCCAGCATGTCGAGCATGCCCGCGCCCGGATTCGGGTACTTCTTGTACTTGCCTGACGCGTCGCGCGGCAGGTAGAAGTCCTGCTCGCCGACGTAGTAGGCCTTGTCGTACGTAACCGGCTTGCCCGTGGCGTCCTTGAGGCCGCCGCGCGGCAGCACCATGATCGCACCGTTCATTCCCGAGACCACGTGCCACGGAATCATCGCTCCGCCCGGCGCGCAGTGATAGACGAAAACACCGGACTTGGTGGCCTTGAAGCGCAACACGACTTCCTGCCCCGGAGCCACGTGGGTCAGCTCGCCGCCACCGAGCGCCCCGGTGGCGGCGTGGAAGTCGATGTTGTGCATCAGCGTGTTCGTCGCCGGATTCACCAACGTCAGTTCGACATAGTCGTCCTGATGCACGACGATGAGCGGACCCGGGACCGAGCCGTTGAAGGTCATCGCCCAGATCTGCTCGCCGTCAGGTCCGACGGTGATGAGCTTCTCTTCGATGACCATGCGAACCTGGACCACTCTCGGCGGTCCCGCGGCCACCTGGTCGTGCACGGGAGCGAAGGGTGGGGCCACGAGCGTCTGCGTGACGCGCTCGAGGGACTCGGCATCCCCTCCGGTTCCCCCGACGGCGCCCTGTGTGCAAGCGCCCACGGCGGCCAGCAAAGCCAGAACGACGAACGATCTGCGCATCAGTTCTCCGGAGTATGAATGTCCCGCGACGGTTC
This sequence comes from Gemmatimonadota bacterium, assembly GCA_043748515.1. Lineage (GTDB taxonomy): Bacteria > Gemmatimonadota > Gemmatimonadetes > Gemmatimonadales > Gemmatimonadaceae > Pseudogemmatithrix. Next base: position 7,967 of record JAYTNC010000460.1, read on the forward strand.
TGTCGCGCCAGCGTGCTACGCACTGCGCACTCGACCGCAGTCTCGGAACATTGTCCAGCATGGCTGAATGCAGCTTGCGGCTTGTTCCTCGCTCTCGTCCCCGGAGCTTGTCCTGCGCCTGATTGAAACGCGGATGATGCCGCCAACGATGGGGCAAGGTCGCCGCGGAGTGCGTGAAGGGGAAGATGGCCTGCAGTGCTTGCTTGGGCAACGGCGGACGCACCACTTGCATTTTGAACTGGACTTGGGACGCTCCCCATGCGCTACTTGCACTCCTGACTCGAACCGCGGATCCGATGGTACCACTTTCACTTCGTGCGACGGTAGGCCGCGCGCTCGGCGCATCGCTGATCGCCTGTGCAATGCTCGACGCACAGGCGCCAGCACCTTCATCGACGGGCATCGAGCCGATCCTGTCGCTTCGACTGCGTGCCGAGTCCTGGGATTGGTTCGACGCCGGAACCGAAGGGCGGTATGGGTTGGGGCATGCTTTCGCGCGATTCGGCGCGACGCAGAGGTCGGCGGCATGGCAATGGCGGCTCGAAGGGGCGGCGGTCGCGCTCATCGGGCTACCGACGGACGCCGCCCTCGCTTCCCCTCAGGGCGCCCTCGGTCTGGGGGCAGTGTACTACGCCGCCAACGCGCAGGAGACGTCGCCCTCGTCGATCTTCCTTCGGCAGGCTTGGCTGCGGTGGACGCGCGATGGACACGCCATACGCGGCGGTCGATTCGAGTTCGGCGACGGTCTCGAGCGAACCCCTCGGGATCCGTCGCTCGCTGCGCTCAAGGCGCAGAGGATCGGGCAGCGCCTAGTCGGTTCGTTCGCATTCTCCCCCGTGCAGCGCGCCTTCGATGGAGCGCAGTACAGCTACGATCGCGGTGCCACGAATCTGACGGCCGTCGCGATGCGACCGACGGCCGGCGCGTTCAGCGTCGATGCTCAGGAGGGGTTGAACGTGAACCTGGCGTATGCGTCCGCAAGCCACGGACGCGTCGGTGACACCGGCGAGATCGATGCGCGCCTGTTCGGGCTCTGGTACTCGGATCGTCGCGGAACCGTCCCCGTCGACAACAGGGCATTGGCCGCTCGACAGGCCGATCGGGGTGACATCAACGTCGTGACGATCGGCGGACACCTGATCGGCAATCGGCGTGTTGGAGATGCGACGATCGACGGACTCGTGTGGGGAGCGGTGCAGGTCGGTGAGTGGGGTACGCTCGATCACGGAGCCACGGCGATCGCCGTGGAGGGCGGCGTGCAACACGCGTCGTTCCCGTGGTCGCTCTGGCTGCGCGGAGGTTGGTTGCACACGAGCGGCGACGGCGATGCAGCCGATGCCCGGCACGGCTCGTTCTTCCAGGTGTTGCCCACCCCTCGGCTCTACGCCCGCTTTCCGTTCTACAATCTGATGAACTCGTCGGAGTTGTTCGTGACCGCGTCAGCGAAACCGGCGAGAAGCGTTGGCATGCGTGCAGGCGTCCATGCCGTGTCGGTCGCAGAGACGGCGGATCTCTGGTATCTGGGAGGGGGAGCGTTCGACCAAACAACGTTCGGATTCGTCGGCCGTCCGTCGAGCGGTGCCTCCTCGCTGGCTGCGGTGATCGACCTTTCCGTCAGTTGGCAGGTACGACCGAAGATCGCGCTGGAACTCTACGGTGCTGCCGCTCGCGGTGGTGATGTCGTCAGTCGGATCTACGACGGGAATCGAAACGGCGGGTTCCTGTACGTCGAGACCACGTTCACTCGCTGACCGATGCTCAGATGGTGAGCGCGCGCCTCTCCGCGCATGCTCAGGCGCGACGGCCCTCAGCGCAGATAGTCGGGCAGGTCCTTCTCCACGCGCGCGCGCTGTTCGGGCGTGAGATGCCGCGCCCCGCGCACGGTCCCGACGCACTGCGCGCTCCCGCAGCGGCAGGCGAACGGCTCCGCCATGTCGTATTCGGTGAGGTTGTAGTCGAACGTCACGCCCTCGAGCGCGCCGATGTCGCGGCGGGCGACGACCTCGCGGTCACGGATGACCGTCGTCGGGTCGCAGGAGTGGTTCATGTAGCGCCAGTAGAAGCGCCGCACGCGATCGGTGGCGTCGCGCGCGCCGCGCTGGTCGAGATGCAGGTCCTCGCCCACTTGCAGCGAGTACTTGGTCGGCGTGCTCGTCTCGTGGCCTTCGATGCGGAAGAGCACCGTGCCCTCAGGGATCGCGAGGGTGGTGACGAGTCGGCGCTCGGATTGCTCGACGAGCACGCCGACGTGCGGGTTGTTGGTACGCAGGACCGTGCCGGGCAGGTGCGGCACATCGGAGGTGTCCTGCTTGATCGCGCGCTGAGCGTTCGGACGTTTCATGATGCGGATGAATATGACGTGTTTCCGGGCAAATCGCCATCGTGGGCTGAGGGGTGCCGGCGCAGGTACCGTCGACGATAGTCTGTCTATCGCCCGAACATCTCGCCGATCAGCCACGCGACCTGAGGAAGACCGTACGATGACCCGTTCCCCCGACCGGCGTGCGACATCGATCTGCGAGCTGGATGTCATCCCCGACGAGCGGCTCGTGTTCACCAGGGCGGGCAAGGGCACGAAGTACCGCGCCCATGTGATGCATCGCGACTCGGCGGCGAAGTCGGTGCACGAGTCGATGGGTTACCACGCCGGCTGGGGCGCGGCGCTCGATCAACTCGTCGCGATGTTCGAGCGAGGAGTAGCGTAACTTTCCCGCCTACCCCGAACCCTCGAACGTCGTGGCCGCCAGCACCCCGATCGAATCCCTCAACGCCGCCCTCGACGGCCGCTATCGCCTCGAGCGGGAGCTCGGCGCGGGCGGCATGGCGACCGTCTACCTCGCCCACGATCTCCGACACGACCGCGAGGTCGCGCTCAAGGTGTTGCGGTCCGACCTCGTGGCGGCGGGGGGAAGCGAGCGGTTCCTGCGCGAGATCGCGATCGCGGCGCAGCTGCAGCATCCGCACATCCTCACGCTGATCGATTCGGGCGAGGCCGCCGGACTGCTCTTCTATGTGATGCCGTACGTGAACGGGGAGTCGCTCCGGGGGCGGATCGCGCGCGAGGGGCGCCTGCCGGTCGCCGACGTGCTGCGCATCCTGCGCGACGTGGCCGACGCGCTCGTGCACGCCGAGGAGCACGGGGTCGTGCACCGCGACATCAAGCCCGACAACGTGATGCTCGCGGGTCGGCACGCGATGATCGTGGACTTCGGCGTCGCGAAGGCCGTGCGGATGGCGCGCGCCACCGACGCGCACACGTCGATCGGCGTCTCGCTCGGCACGCCGACCTACATGGCGCCCGAACAGATCGCCGGCGACGCGGAAGTGGATTCGCGCGCCGACATCTATGCGCTGGGCGTCGTCGCGTACGAGATGCTCACGGGCCGACCGCCGTTCACCGGTACGGTGCAGGCGGTGATGGCGGCGCACATCGTCGAAGAGCCGCCCGCGCTCGTCGGGCTGCGGCCCGAGGCACCGAAGGAGTTGATCGGCCTGATCGTACGCTGCCTCAACAAGGCGCCGGCGCAGCGGTTCGCGCGCGCGGCCGACCTGCTCGCGGCCATCGAAGGCGCGGAGGCCTCGCTCGTCGCGGCGTCGGCGCCCGCGAAGGTGCGTGGCCTCGCGGGCGCCGTGGGCTTCGCGATCTTCGCGGTCGCGGTGGCAATCGTCGGCAGCGTGTTCGGCTGGCGCGCGGTCTCGCATGCGCGCGATGTGCGCTGGGTGAGCGCCGAGGCGTTGCCCGAACTGCAGCGTCTCGCGACTCAGACACAGTACGACAGCGCCTTCGCGCTCGCGGTGCGTGCGCGCGCGATCGTGCGCGACGACCCGACCATCAATCTCATCTGGAATCGCGTCTCGGCCACACGGATGATCGAGACGGTGCCGGCGGGCGCGACGATCTGGCGGGCGCCCTTCGGCGACACCACGCGTTGGGAACGGCTGGGTATCGCAGGAGTCGACAGTGTGCTGCTGCCGGCCGTCCGCCACAGCCGGTTGAAGCTCGATCTGGCCGGTCACCGGACCGCGCAGGTGCTCTGGTCGCCGAGTGTCTCGCCGCGGCGCGCCTTCCGGCTCGACGCGATCGA
>JAYTNC010000461.1:0-2344 GCA_043748515.1 Gemmatimonadota bacterium
CTGCTCGCCCGGATCGAGCGCGGCGTACGCGTACCCGCGGATGTACGCCTTGGGCTTGAGGCCCGCGGCCTTCGCGGCCTCCTCGCTCATGAGCAGCACCGCCGCGCCACCGTCGGTGAGGGGTGACGCGTTGCCTGCCGTGACGGTGCCATAACGACGATCGAACACCGGCTTGAGCGCCGCGAGCGCTTCGGCGGTCGTATCGCTGCGGATGCCGTTGTCGGCGGTCATCGCGGCTTCGAACTTGGGCGGGACCATCACCGGCACGATCTCCGCGGTGAGGCGGCCGTCGGCCGTGCCCTTGGCGGCATTGAGATGCGACGCGAGCGCGAGCACGTCCTGCTCCTCGCGTGTGACGCCGTTGAGCTTCGCCATCTTCTCGGCCGACTGGCCCATCGACTCGCCCGTGGTGGGCTCGGCGATCGCGGGCGTGATCGGGATGAAGTCCTTGGCGCGGATCTTCGCGAAGGCCTGCACGCGCGCCGAGAGCGTCTTGGCCTTGCTCGCCGCGACGAGCGCGTCGGAGAAGCCGCGCGAGTGGAGGATCGGCACGTTCGAGAGCGACTCGGCGCCGCCGGCGATCGCGACATGCACATGGCCGAGCGCGATCTGGTCGGCGGCGTTGGTGATCGCCTGGTTGGCCGAGGCGCACGCCCGCGAGACGCTGTACGCGTCGAGCCGCTTGGGAAGCAACGGCATGAGGGCGATCTCGCGCGCGATGTTGGGCGCGAGGACCGAAGGAAGGACCGTGCCGAAGGTCAGCAGGTCGAGGGAGGCGGGATCGAGGTCGGTCCGGTGCACCAACTCACTCACGGCGATCTTGCCGAGCTCGATCGCGGAGAGTGCCCGAAGGGTGGTGCCGGCCTTGGCGAATGGGGTACGGACGCCCGCGATGATCGCGACGCGCCGCCCCGGCTCGTAGATGGGCATCCCTAAAGGTAGGGGAGCCCCTCCCGGCGTGCAGTGTCCTCGCGCCCCACGGCACGGGGCGGTAATCTCCCCGCGTGAGTTCTCCCACGATCCCCCGCCGCGCCCAGCGCCTCTCCGAGCTCGGCGACCGTCGATTCGACCTGCTCGTGATCGGCGGCGGGATCACCGGCGCGGGGATCGCCCGAGATGCCGCGCGCCGGGGACTCGCCGTGGCGCTCGTGGACCGCGAGGACTTCGCGGCGGGGACCTCGAGCCGGTCGTCACGGCTCATCCACGGCGGAGTGCGCTACCTCGAGCACGGCTACCTGCATCTGGTGTTCGAGGCGAGCCGCGAGCGGCGGCGCCTGCTCGAGATCGCGCCGCACCTGGTGCGCCCGATGCAGTTCACCTGGCCGGTCTACAAGGGCGCACGCGTCCCGCGCTGGCAGCTCGCGGCAGCGCTCACGCTCTACGACGCGCTCGCGCTCTTCAAGAACGTGGGCCGGCATCACCCGCTCGGGAAGGCTGGCGTGCTCGCGGCGGAGCCGGCACTCGCTGCGGAGGGCCTGCGCGGTGGCGCGGCGTACTGGGACGCGGCGACCGACGACTCGCGGCTCACGCTCGCCAATGCGATCGACGCGGCACATGTGAGTGCGACCGTGCTGAACCATGCCGAGGTCGTGCAGCTCGCGCGCGCGAGCGCGAACGGCCCGGTGGACGGGGCCGTGGTGCGCGACCTGCTCGGCGGCACCGATATCCGCGTGCAGGCGCGCATCGTGCTGAATGCGACCGGGCCGTGGACCGACGAAGTCCTGCAGATGGAGGGAACGACGACGGGTCCCGCGGTGCGCGGCACCAAGGGTGTGCACATCGCGGTGCCTGCCGCGCGCGTGGGTAACCGCTCCGCGGTCACGATGCTCTCGCCGGACGACGGGCGCGTGATGTTCGCGCTGCCCGCGGGGACGCACACGATCATCGGCACGACCGACACGGCAACGAACGAGCACCCGCATGACGTGCGCGCCGCGCGCACCGACGTGCGCTACCTGCTCGCCGCCTGCAACCGCTTCTTCCCCGCCGCGCGGCTGACCGAGGACGACGTGGTGGCCGCGTGGGCGGGGATCCGTCCGCTCGTCGCGAGCAACCACACGGGGAACCCGTCCTCCGCGAGCCGCGAGCATGCGATCACGACGACCGCGGGCGGCGTGGTGACGATCACCGGCGGTAAACTCACGACCTACCGTGCGATGGCGGAGCAGTGCGTCGACGTGGTCGTGCATCGTGTGGGCCGGGCCGTGCGCAGGTGCGACACGGCCAAGGCGCCTTTGCCGGGTGAGCGCGTCCCCGCCTCCGCGACCGACGTGCGGCTCGACGACATGCTGCCGTGGCGCGAACAGGACGTGGACCAGGCCGTACGGCACGAGTTCGCCGAAAC
>JAYTNC010000462.1:0-5003 GCA_043748515.1 Gemmatimonadota bacterium
GCAGAGCTCCGGATCGAGCGCATCGCCGCGGACCGACTTCGCGGTGATCAGCAGCGTGTTGGCGGCGGTCCATTCGGCGGTGGCGCCCGTCTGGCGCACGAGTTGCAACAGGCTCTCGATGTCCCGGATCCGCGGCACATTGTGGAGCGTGACCGGCTCGTCGGTGAGGAGGGCCGCGCAGACGATCGGCAGCGCGGCGTTCTTGTTCCCAGCGGGACGGATGGTGCCGGCGAGACGGCGGCCGCCTTCGACGATGAACTGAGGAGAGGACATATCGGGGAATATACGCTTGACGACACCATGGCGGAGAGAGACCATTCGACATGCTCTTTTATCAACTTGCCGCCCTCGCCGACACCGTCCTCGTCCGCAACGTCCCTCCGGCGCGCTCGGGGTTCGAGCAACTCGTCTTCGTCGTCTCGGGGTTGACGAGCATCCTCGCGTTCATCCTGATCTGCATGTCGGTGGTCGGGTTGATCGTCCTGCGCGCGAAGGCGGACGAGATGAAGACGAAACTCGAGGACCTCGTCGACGAGTTGAAGCCGATGGCCCGCAGCGCGGCCGCGATGTACGAAGACGTGCGCGAGGTGGCGAAGAACATCAACGCGATGGTGGACGAATCCCGCGACACCTTGGACCTCGTCAACAAGCGCGTGCGCGAGTCGGTCGTGACGCTGACCGACCGGGTGGACGAGATGAGCGAGATCATCGGACGGGTGAACCATTCGGCGGAGCGCGTGGCCACGGTGGCGACGACCGCGGTAGCCGGAGTGAAGTTCGGCGCGCGCGTCATGGGCTTCGGGAAGGGCCGCAAGGCGAAGCTCAAGGCGAAGCTCAAGGCGAAGGCCCGCGCCGAGGCGGCGGAGAAGCCGCGGTTGCGACGGCGGGACTGAGGCGCTCCCGGTGAGACTGGGCGCCGTCGTCGTCCTCGCAGCGGGCCTGCTGCTCGCGCTGCTGCCGACCGAGGCGTGGGCCTGGACGCCCGGAACGCACATCCTGATCGGCGAAGCGGTGCTCCGGTCTGCGGCGACGTTGCTGCCCGCGTCGATGGCCGCGCTGCTCACCGCGTACCCGTACGACTTCCTCTACGGGTCGATCGCCGCCGACACGAGCTTCGCGAAGCGGTACGCGCGCGTCGGACAGCATTGCCACAACTGGAACGTCGCGTACGACATCCTCGACAAGGCCCGTGACGACGCGCTCCGGGCGTTCAGCTACGGGTATCTCTCGCATCTCTCGGCCGACGTCGTGGCGCACAACCACTACGTCCCGCATCAGCTCGCGATCTCGTCGAGCTCGTCCGGCGCAGGTCACAGCTACTGGGAGAGCCGGTTCGAGACCTCGACCGGCGAGCAGTGGGCGCGCCGCGCCCGCGAAGTGATCCTGCTCGACCATGCGCGGTCGGACGAGCATCTTGATCGCATCCTCAGTCCCACGATCTTCAGCACGCGCACCAACCGCCGGATCTTCCGCGGGATGGTCACGGTGACCGACCTCGGGTCGTGGCAGCGGATGATGGCGGTGATGGCCGAGCGCAGCCGCTGGCCGCTGCGCGACGCGACGGTCGCGGCGCATCTCGACCGTTCGTTCGACTACGTCGTGGACTTCCTGGTCCGGGGCGAAGCGAGCGCGCCGCGGAAGTTCGACCCGAGCGGGGAGGATGCGTTGCGCGAGGCGAAGCGGCTGCGGAAGGACGCGCTCGCGGCGGGAGGCGAGCGTGGCGTGCGACGCGAGGCCGCGGAACGGTTCGGACTGCCCGACGATGCGCTCGCCTGGACGCCGTTGCTTCCGGAGCGGCTCTTCACGCCGCGCCCCACCGACGAGACCGCCGTCGGCTGAGCGCGCGGCGCGCGTGACTCAGTCGAAGCCGCGCGTGAGGCCCGCAAAAGCGATCACGAGGCGTTTGCGTCCGATGGACTCGTCGTCGAAATCGACGGTGACCTTCGCGTCCTTGCCGCCGCCGCTCACCTCGGCGATCGCACCCGAGCCGAACTGCGCATGGTGCACGCGCTCGCCCGGCACGAAGCTGGGTGCGTCCTGCGACGCATCCTCGTCCTGGATGAAGCTGGGCACGCGCTCGCCCGCGCGCGGCGACCAGGCGGGCAGCTTGGGCTGTCGGTAGCGCTCCTCGCTGGTGAAGCGACCGCTGCCCGAGGACGAGAACGGCGACGGGAACGGCGACGCGAGCCGCGCTGAACCACGGAGGCGGATCGTCGCGCGCTTCTCGAAATGCTCATCCGGCAGTCCGCGCAGGAAGCTCGAGACCGTGCACGGCAGGAGTTCGCCGTTGCGTCGGCGCTGATGCGCCCACGAGAGCAAGAGCCGCTCGCCGGCCCGCGTGATGGCGACGTACAGCAGACGCCGCTCCTCTTCCATGGTCGCCGGATCATCGAACGCGCGCGAGAGCGGGAAGAGGCCGTCCTCGAGGCCGGTGACGCAGACCATCGCGTACTCGAGTCCCTTGGCGGTGTGCACGGTCATCATGGTGACGGCGTCGGCGTCGGGGCCGAGCTGGTCGAGTCCGGTGACGAGCGTGGCGCGCTGGAGGAAGTGGTCGAGCGGACGCAGGCCGACCTCGCCGCCGTCGTCGATGATCACTTCGGCGGCGGAGGTGACGAGCTCGCGTACGTTGTCGAGCCGCTCGAGGCCCTCGGGGCCCTCGTTGCGGAGCGCGGTGTCGTAGCCGATCGCGGTGATCAACTGGACGAGGAGCTGGTCGACGCTGGCGTCGACGGCCATCGCCCGGAAGCGGTCGACCGTCGCGACGAGGTCCGTGAGCGCGGTGCGCGTCGCCGGACGGATGCCGCCGAGCTCCGCGATGCGCCGCGACTGCTCGAGCAGCGGGATGCCGTTGTCGCGGGCCTCGAGCGCGAGCAACTCGAGGGTGGTCTCCCCCACCCCTCGCTTGGGCGCGCCGAGCGCGCGGCGGAAGGCCTCGTCGTCGGCGGGGTTGGCGACGAGGCGCAGCCAGGCAACGAGATCCTTGATCTCTCGGCGATCGTAGAAGCGGACGGCGCCCACGAGCCGGTAGGGGATCGCGGCGCGGCGCATCGCCTCTTCCATCGCGCGGCTCTGGGAGTTCGTCCGGTAGAGCACGGCGCAGTCGCGCAGCGCGCCGCGCGAGGCGCGCCACTGTTGCACCGACTCGGCGATCGCCTCGGCTTCGTCGCGGTCGTCGGCGCACTCGAGGAGCACGACGGGCTCGCCGCCGGTGCGCGTGGGCCGCAGCGTCTTGCCGCGGCGCGCCTCGTTGCGCACGATGACGTCGTTCGCGAGCGAGAGGATCGGCGCGGTGGAGCGGTAGTTCTCCTCGAGGCGCACGACGCGCGCCGAGGGGAAGTCGCGCTCGAAGTCGAGGATGTTGCGAATGTCGGCGCCGCGCCAGCCGTAGATCGCCTGGTCGTCGTCACCGACGACGCAAACGTTGCCATGCCCGCCGCCGATGAGGCGGATGAACTCGTACTGTGCGCGGTTGGTGTCCTGGTACTCGTCGACGAGCACGTGTCGGAAACGCCGCGCGAGATGCTCGCGCACCTCGGGATGCTCGCGCAGGATCCGCACCGGCAGCACGAGCAGGTCGTCGAACGAGACCGCGTTGGCCGCGCGGAGCGTGGGCTCGAGCTCGCGGTAGACTTGCGCCGCGGCCTTGGCCAACGGCGTGCGCGCGAGCGTCTCGTACTCGTGCGGCTCGACGAGCGCGTTGCGCGCGGAGGAGATCTCTCCGTTGATCGCCTTGGGCGCGAACTCCTTGACGCTGATCCGGAAGCGCTCCATGAGGCGCTTCACGACCGCGAGCGAGTCGTCCTCGTCGTAGATCGTGTACTCAGCGGTGCGTCCAACGCGTTCGGCGTACATGCGCAGCAGTCGCGCGCCGATGCCGTGGAAGGTCCCGATCCACATGCCGGACGGATCGCGGCCGAGCTGCCGGCCGACGCGTTCGCGCATCTCACCGGCGGCCTTGTTGGTGAAGGTCACGGCGAGGATTGCCTGCGGCGCGACCCCGTGCACTTCGATCAGGCGGGCGATGCGCGTGGTCAGCACACGCGTCTTGCCGGAACCGGCACCGGCGACGACGAGGAGCGGCCCCTCGACGTGTTCGACCGCCTCGCGCTGCGCCGGGTTGAGTTGACTGCTCACCCGAGGCGGTCCACGCCCAACCAAGGGCGCAGCGCCTCGGGGACTTCGACGGAGCCATCGGGCTGCTGATAGTGCTCGAGGATCGCCGCGAAGATCCGCGGGAAGGCGAGTCCCGAGCCGTTCAGCGTATGGACGAACCGAGGCCGTTCACCGGGCGCAGGGCGGTAACGGATATTCGCGCGCCGCGCCTGGAAGTCGGTGAAGACGGAGCAGGAGGAGACCTCGAGCCACTTGCCCACGCCCGGCGCAAAGACCTCGAGGTCGTAGGTCTTGGCGCTCGAGAAGCCGGTGTCGCCCGCCGCGAGGAGCACGACGCGATACGGCAGGCCGAGGCGCTGCAGCACGGATTCGGCGTGTCCGAGCAGAAGTTCGAGCTCGGCATCGCTCTGCTCGGGCGCGCAGTAGCGCACGAGTTCGACCTTGTCGAACTGATGGACGCGCAGGACACCGCGCGTGTCCTTCCCGGCCGCACCGGCTTCTCGACGGAAACAGGGGCTGTAGGCGCAGAACGCTTTCGGCAGCTCCTCGGCCGCGAGGATCTCGTCGCGGTAGAGGTTGGTCACGGGGACCTCGGCGGTCGGGATGAGGAAGAGATTACCTCCCTCGAGCGCGTACTGGTCGTCCGCGAACTTGGGGAACTGCCCGGTGCCGGTCATGCTCGCACGGTTCACGACGGCCGGGACCCAGATCTCCTCGTAGCCGAACTCGCCGGTGTGCAGGTCGAGCATGGCGTTCATGAAGCTGCGGATCATCCGCGCGCCCTTGCCACGGTAGACCACGAAGCCGGAGCCGGCGACCTTCGCGCCGCGCTCGAGATCGAGGATCCCCAGCGCCGATCCGACCTCCCAGTGCGGCTTGACGCTCTC
>JAYTNC010000463.1:0-6687 GCA_043748515.1 Gemmatimonadota bacterium
GCCACCCGCGCCACCACGCGCAGCGGTGACAGCTACATCCAGCAGGTCCGTCAGATCGGCATGTTCGTCAATCTCGACCTCGACTGGCAGGGCAAGTACATCTTCAGCGGCCTCGTGCGGCGCGACGGTGCCTCGCTCTTCGGCGTCGACACCCGCTGGCAGACCTACGGCCGCGGCTCGGTCGCGTGGCGCATGAGCGAGGAAGCGTGGTTCGGCATCGACGCGATCTCGGACCTCAAGTTCCGCGCCTCGGTCGGCCAGGCGGGCAATCGCCCGAGCTTCGCCGCCCAGTATGAGACCTATTCGATCGGCGGCGACGGCGTGCAGCTCTCGCCCGCGCAGATCGGTAACCGTTCGCTCCGTCCCGAGGTCTCGACCGAGACCGAGATCGGCGCCGACGTCGAGTTCTTCAGCAGGTACGGGCTCACGCTGACGCACTCGTCAAACATCATCGACCAGCAGATCATGCCGGTGCCGCCGCCGGCCATCGCGGGCTTCTCGAGCCAGTGGCGCAACGTCGGCGAGCTCTCCAACAAGACGGTCGAAGTCTCGCTCAACGTGCCGATCATCCAGACGCGAGACCTGAACTACTCGGTCCGCATCAACTATGACCACACGGTGTCGACGATCTCGCGTCTCGACATCCCGGAGTTCTTCAACAGCGCCGCGGGCCAGCAGGGCTCCGAGACGATGTTCAAGATCGTGCAGGGTGGCCGCATGGGTGAGATCTACGGGCGCCGCTTCGTGACGAGCTGCGATCAGCTCCCGGCCACGCACTCTTCACAGTGCGGCTCAGGCCAGGCGTACCAGAAGAACAGCGACGGCTTCATCGTGTATGTCGGCACGGGCAACACGCTCGGTGACGGCATCACGAAGAACCTCTGGAACACGCGCGTCGCCCCGGCGAACGCCCCGTGGGCCGGCGGCACCGGCGTGGAGCCCCTCAGCTGGGGCATGCCGATCCTCCTCCGTGACAATCTCGGCACGGTCGGGCTGCACGTGGTCGGCCAGGCGCTGCCGAAGTACCGGTGGTCGCTCTCGCAGCAGGCCAGCTACAAGAAGTTCACGGCCTACGCCCTCCTCGACGCGACCGTCGGGAAGTCGGTGTGGAACATCGGCCGTCAGTGGTCGCTCGGTGACTTCATGCACGAGGATGCCGACCAGGCGGGCAAGTCGGTCACCTCGGCGCGTCCGCTCGGCTACTACTTCCGCGCGCTCTCGACCGGCGGCATCGGCGGTCTGTACGACGTGCTCGCCCCGAACAACAACACGACCGAGGACGCTTCGTTCGTGAAGCTCCGCGAAGTGCAGCTCGCCTACCGCCTCGGCCGTCTGGCCGGTGTGGGCGACTGGACGGTGTCGGTCGTCGGCCGCAACCTGATCACGTTCACCAACTACAAGGGCTTCGATCCCGAAGTCGGCCTGGGCGGCGGTAACCTGGGCTCGGGCGTGCTGAACGCGATCGACGCGTTCACCTTCCCGAACCTCCGCACCTTCTCCTTCCAGATCCAGACCAGCTTCTGATGTGGCGCCTGACCGGGGGGATCATTCCCCCGGTCCGGACACCCTACTTCGAGGATAGATGATGCGAATGAACGCACGAATGGTTGGCGCGCTGGCGCTCGTGGGCCTCACGGCCTGCGGTGACGCCCTGGCGGTCAACAACTACAACTCGCCCGACATCGACCGTGTCCTCTTCAGTGAGGCGAGCGTCGAGGCCGTCGTGGCAGGGCTCGGAGCGCAGGTGAACAACACCCAGCGCGCGAGCGAGTCGGTGAACACGCAGTCCAAGATCCTGGCGGAGGAGACCTTCGCCTCGGTCGCGAATTTCGGTATGGCCGCCCGTGTCGCGAACCGCACGCTCATCTCCAATGAGCTCGGCAACGACAATCAGGGCGGGAACCAAGCGAACTTCAACCAGTTCCAGCGCACGCAGCGCCTCGCCTTCACGGCGTTGAATGCGTACGCGGCCATCAAGACGCGCCAGAACGGCATCGTGTCGCTGACGGCGAACGACGAGAACCGGATGCGCGCCTTCGCGTACTTCATCGGCGCCCGCGCGATCGCGAACACGGCCGTGGCGTACGATTCGCTGGCCGTGCTCGACGAGACCACGCCGACGTCGGCCATCCCGGTGCTGAGCTCGGCGGCCGCTGCGAACGTGAAGGCGATCGAGCACTACGATTCGGCCTTCGCGATCGCCGGCCGTGGCATGTCCGACCTTCCCGCCACCTGGCTGAGCCAGACGGCGGCGGTCACTCCGGCGAACTTTCAGCGCCTCATCCGCAGCTACCGCGCCCGTGCCCGTGCCGCCATCGCGCGCACCCCGGCCGAGCGCGCCGCGGTGAACTGGGCGCTGGTGATCGCGGACGCGACGGCCGGCATCACGGCCGACCACGTGATCCGCATCAACGGTAACACGGGCTGGGGTGCGGGCTTCGACGCGGGCCAGATCTACGTGACCGGCGGCTGGCACTCCGTGCCGATGCGCTACGTCGGCATGGCCGACGTCTCGGGCGCGTATCAGGCCTGGATCGCGACGCCGTCCGCCAATCGCCGAGCCTTCCTCGTGCAGACGCCCGACGGCCGCTGGCCGACTGGCGCCGACCGCGCGGCGCAACAGGCGACGACGCCGAACAACCAGATCCTTCCGCGCTATGTCCGCATGCGCCCCCCCGGTGACGACGTCGTCGCGGCCGGCGATGGCGAGTCGTTCTACGATCACCGCCGCTACGGCCTCGCGCAGTCGAACTCCAGCGTTGACGGCCCGTACACGGAACTCTCGAAGACCGAGATCGACATGCTCGCGGCCGAGGGGTACATCCGCACGGGCAACACTGCCGCGGCGGAACTCCTGATCGACATCTCGCGCGTGCGCAACGGTCTTCCCTCGGTCGTCGGCGTCGGTGCCGGCACCGTCCCGGGCGGCGCCAGCTGTGTGCCGAGGCTCCCGACCGGCGTCTGCGGTTCGCTGCTCGAAGCCATGAAGTACGAGAAGCGCATGGAAACGGCCTTCACCGGTTACATGGTGTGGTTCACGGACTCGCGCGGCTGGAACGACCTGCCCGCGAACACCGTGATCGAATGGCCGGTGCCGTACCAGGAGATGCAGGCTCGTCAGGCGTCCTACTACAACGGCACCCGTCAGCAGACGGGCGTCTCCACGTACGGCTTCTAAGACGGGATGCGAATGGTTGACCGACGTGAACGGCGGGGCAGCAGTTGGCCCCGTCGCCTCACGGCCGGACTCTGCGCGGTGGCGATGGCGACCCAGTTGGCCTGCCATACTTACCTGCCGCCGCAGGATGTCGTCCCGGTCCGTGGGAAAGAGGTCGCGGTCGAGTTGAATGACCGCGGTCGCTCGCTCGTCGGGGATCGGTTGGGTGAATCGGTGATGCGGGTCGAAGGCAGGTTGATCGGCTCCACCGATTCCGAAGTGACCTTGAGCGTGACTCGCACGGTGATGTTGCAGGGTTCGTCGGCTGTCTGGACCGGAGAGCAGGTCGCCATTCCCCGCGAGGGGGTGCGCAGTTTCCGGCTCAGGGAGTTCTCGAGGGGGAGGTCCGTGATGCTGGCCGTCGCGGTGGTCGCCGGGATCGCGATATTCGGCGGCATCCTCTCACTGGTGGCGGGCGGCAATGGGCGCCTTCCAGGCGATGGCACGTGTACCACGAACTGCAATGAACAGTAGCCGGGCTCGTCCCGTTCACATCCCAAGTTTCGTACTTTCCATGGAGTTCTCACTGATGCGTATTGCTCGAATCAGCCTCGTCGGCGCGCTGCTCCTCGGAGCCGCGGCCTGCCAGACGGAAGACGGCAGCGCCGTGGCGCCGAACATCCCGCCGCTCGCGTTCGTCCGTTATATCAATGCGGTCCCTGACACGAACAACCTCACCGTGCGTTGGGTCGACCAGATCGACTTCACGCCGATGTCGTTCGTGAACGTTCCCTTCCGCGGCCTCGGCCAGGGCGGGTACCAGGGTCTGGAAGCCGGCTCGCGCCACTTCCGTGTCTTCACCCATGACCCGCGCCTCACCAGCAACACGACCGAAGCCGTGACGGCGCAGATGGCCGACACGACCTTCACCTTCGTGGCGGGCCAGTACTACACGCTGCTGCACCTCGGCTACGCCCGCACCGGGTCGACGCCGCGGCAGCGCGTGCTGATCATCAACGACGCGCTCCCGGCGACCAACGCGACGATCTCGCTGCGCGCGATCCATGCCGGGCTCGGAATTCCGGCGGTCGATCTCTTTGCGACCCCGTTGCCGACGACGGCGCTCGCGGGCGCTCCGGCGTTCAGCAACGTTGCGCTCTCGAACGGCACGACGGGCATCTCCGCCTACGCCACGCGCCCGATCGGGCAGTTCGCCGTTCAGGCCGCGGCGACGGGCACCACCGTCTCGCTCTTCGGTGCGGCCGCTCCGGCCGGTACCGCAGGCACGACGGCAGCCGACCCGATGGCGGGCGCGACCATCGGTGGATCGGTCCTCACCGGCATCGCATTCCCGCCGGCCGTTGATCTCTCTGCCGCCACGGCCTATCCGGCCAACCTCGGGACGGCTCGCCGGACCCAGGCATCGGGCATCGCCGGAGCCCCGGGTTCTTACACGCTCACGGACTCCGTGGCTGCCGGTCCGCCGTACGTCGTCGGCCGCTGCGTGCCGTCGGTGGTCAGCTACTGCCGCCTCAACATCCGCGCGCGGGCCGCTCAGGGCGCTCCGCTCCCCGTACTGCCGGCGCTCCCGGCGATCTCGGTGCTCGTCACCACGAACACCGCGAACACGGTCACGACGGCTGCGAATCTCAGCGCCTACACGGACACAGGCCGCTTCACCTACGACCTCGTCCTGTACAACTCGAACGTCGTCTGGTTCTCCGATCGTCAGCCGGCTCGCACGACCACTCCGTAAAGCCTCACCGCCTTGCGGGACGCGGCCACCGACCCCACACTGGAGTCGGTGGCCGCTGGCCTTTCGTCCCATTGCTGTGACCATGTTCCATTCGCGTTCGATTCCAGTGCGTGCGATCCTGCTCCTCCTCGCGACCGCCGTGCCGGCGCTCCGCGCGGAGGCGCAGGTCGTGCGCGGCACCGTGCGCGAGACCGCCACCTCCCTCCCGATCCTCGCCGCGACCGTCACGGCGCGCGACACGCTTGACGCGGTCCTGGCGTTGACGACCACCGACTCGCTCGGCCGCTGGGCGCTGCGGGTGCGTGCGCGCGGGCCGATCGAGATCCGCGTGCGACGACTGGGATTCGAGATGGGCAGCACGAAGATCAGGGCGGAGCAGCTCGCCGACACGCTGGAGTTCGAGTTCCTGCTCAACCAGGTCGCCGCCGCGGCCGAAGCGGTGCGCGTCACCGCCACCGAGTCGCTCAACGAGCGGCGACTGAGCGATGCGATGCGACGCGGCTGGAAGGTCTACGAGCCAGAGCTCGTCGCGCAGTTCCGCGACCGGGCCTCCGACTTCCCCGCGCTGCTCCGCTCGATCGGCACGCCGAGCCTGTACCTGCCTCGCGGGCCGAGCGACTGCATCCGCGCCACGCGGAACAACCAGTGCCTCACGCTCGTCGTCGATGGGCTCGTGCTGGGCCCGCAGGCGCTGATCCTGCCGAGCGACATCTACTTCTTCGCGGTCCTCGGAGCGTCCGAAGCCCGGGTGCAGTTCGGTGACCGTGCGCCTTGGGGCGCGATCGCGGTCTACACGCGCTCGCGGCTCGACCGTGTACCCGATCGGCGTCGTCCGCGCTAGTTCGCCGGCCAGGTCCGGACCGCCAGCGGACAGCGACCGGACTGCAACTTCGGGGGCCGCAGTCCAGTAGTATTCTCTCGTGAGCCTCTTCGCGTCCGCGCTCTTCGCGCTCGCCTTCGCGACCCAAGCCCCGCAGTATCCTGCGCCCACGGGCTTCGTCAGCGATTTCGCCGATGTGATCTCCGCCGACGAGGAGGCGCGCATGACGCGCCTCATCGAGACCGTGCGCGTGGGATCGCAGGGCGAGATCGTGATCGTCACGTTGCGCGACCTCGCCGGACGCGACGTCTCCGACGTGGCGCTCGCGCTCGGACGCGAGTGGGGCGTGGGAGCGCGCGCCGGCATCGGCGAACGCGCGCGCAATGCCGGCGTGGTGGTGCTGCTCGTGCCGCGCGAGACGAGCGGCGACGGGCGCGGCTACATCTCGATCCAGGTGGGGCAGGGCGCGGAAGGGTTCATCACCGACGGCACGTCGGGCGACATCCGACGCGAGGCGACGCCTCTGCTGCAGCAGGGGGCATACGGCCCCGCGCTCACGCTGATCACGGCGCGGCTCGCGCAGCGCTATGCGGCGGAGTTCCAGTTCGCGCTCGACTCGGCGGCGATCCCGCGCCAGCGGGCGCGCGCGCCGGCGAAGAAGAACCGGATCCCGCCCGGGCTGATCATCGTCGCGATCTTCATCCTGATCAACGTGGTGAACTCGCGTGGGCGGCGCGGTCGGGGCGGGCTGCTCCTGCCGTTCCTGCTCAGTCGCGGCGGATTCGGTGGCGGCGGGTTCGGTGGTGGTGGATTCGGTGGTGGTGGATTCGGCGGGTTCGGTGGCGGCGGCGGATTCTCGGGCGGTGGCTCGAGTGGGAGCTACTAGCGATGGCGAAGACGATGACACTCGAGGCGCTCACGGAGCGCCTGCAGCAGGCGCAGGGCGAGCAGCTG
>JAYTNC010000464.1:0-20458 GCA_043748515.1 Gemmatimonadota bacterium
TGCGTGAACTGCCCGCTCTCCCGATCATACCCCCAGATGCGCCAGACCCCCCGGCCTGCAACGGCGGGCCGCACCCCGGGGGCCATCCCGACGCATGAGCCCGCTAGCGGTCGCGGTCCAGCTCCGCCTGGACCGCCGTCCACTCCGCCGCGACGCCCAAGAGCGCGACCCACCGAGCCACATAGGCGCCATCGAGATCATCCCGGCGCACGCGAAGTAGTGTCGCAACGTCTTCGATCTGCCGACGCGACCCCCCGAGATGCGCCCATTCGAGCTTGGACAGGATGACGTCCTCAAGCGTCGCCACCGCGAGGGGAACCGCATCCAACGTCGTCTCTATCCGCCGCGCGAACTCCTCGTGGCTGAACTGGCGATCCTTGCGGTGGATCAGGTCGACCTTCCAGCCCGAGGTCGAATCGATGACGTTGAACATGCCGCCGGTGCGATGCGTCTCGAGGGCCGCCGCTTCAGAGGCGTACAGCCCCGCACCGAGCAACTCAGCAACGACGCGCCCGATCTGTGCAGCCGACGCCGCGATGACGAGATCGATGTCGACCGTGGCGCGCGGCGCCCCATGGTACGCTGCAGCGACCGAGCCCGTCAGCATGAAGGGCACATCCGCCGACGTGAGCGCGGCGGCGACGGTGCGAAGCAGGTTACCACCCTTCATCGTACGCTTGCGTCGCGGACCGGCGGTGATGGGTCGCCTTCCGATCGGACCGCCGGGGTCGGCGACCGTGGGAACTCCGTCAGGCGCGCACGGGCGACCGACATGACCCACTCGCTCGCATCAAAGGCCATCGCGACGCGCTCCGCCGGAGTCAGGCGGCGGAACGCGGAGATCTGGACGGAGGCGGCTTCGGCGCTCGTGTCGCGCATGACGGGAAAGCTATCGGCGTGCGCCCGTCCTGCAATCGGCTGGACGAGGAGTCGTGCCGTGCGGTCTGCGCGCTTCGCGCCGTGGCACAGGGGACCGCGAGGATGCATCTTGTCGCAGTACCCTTCACCGGCCTCCGAATGCGTCTGCGCCTGTCGATCATCCGCGTCCTCCATCTCGCATTCGCGCTCGCGGGCGTTGCCGCACCCCTCGCCGCCCAGCGCACCGAGAAGCCCCAGCTCCACGGCAAACACTGGATCGCCGTCACCGGCAAGCCGCTCGGCGCGACCGCCGGTGCGATGATCTTCCAGCAGGGCGGCAATGCCGTCGACGCCGCGGCCGCGATGCTCGCCGCGGTCTGCACCATGTGGGACACGCTCGCGTGCGGCGGTGAGACGCAGGCGCTGATCTATCACCCCGGTCTCAAGAAGGTCATCGGCATCAACGCGCTCGGCATGGCGCCCACGGGGGCGACGGCCGAGTTCTATCGCAGTCGCGGGATGCAGTTCCCGCCCGAGTTCGGTCCGCTCGCGGCAGTGACGCCCGGCACGCCGGGCGGCCTGATGACGATGCTCGCCGAGTACGGCACGATGTCGCTCGAGCAGGTGCTCGCGCCGGCGCTGCAGATGGCGGAAGAGGGCTACCCCATGGAAGCCCAGCTCGCCAACACCATCCAGAGCAACGCCGGTCGCATCAAGGGCTGGAAGTACTCTCCCGCGGTGTTCCTCACGCATCCGGGCGAGGCGCGCGAGGCGCCGCAGCCCGGGGAGATCTTCAAGCAGGCCGATCTCGCCGCGACCTTCCGCAAGCTGATCGAGGCCGAGCGCGCCGCGCTCAAGGCGAAGAAGACGCGCAAGCAGGCGATCTACGCGGCGCAGGACCGCTTCTATAAGGGCGACATCGCCGCGGAGATCGTGCGCGCGGTGCAGGAGGAGGGCGGACTCTTCACGCGCGAGGACCTCGCGAACTGGCGCGTGCAGATCGAGGAGCCGGTCTCCACGACGTATCGCGGCTACACCGTGTACAAGCTCCCCTTCTGGCAGCAGGGTCCGGCGTTGCTGCAGGCGCTGAACATCCTCGAGAACGCCGACCTCAAGGCGATGGGCTACAACAGCGCGCAGTACATCCACACGGTGTACCAGGCGATGAACCTCGCCTTCGCCGATCGCGACTTCTACTACGGCGATCCCTACTTCCCGCCCGAGGAGCCCTCGGCCGGCCTGCTGAGCAAGGAATACGCGAAGCAGCGCTGGGGCATGATGAGCATGGACCGCAACGATCCGGCGGTGCGGCCCGGCGATCCCTACGCCTTCCAGAACGGCACCAACCCGTTCACGTCGCTGCTCGCGCGCTGGTCGACCACCGGCCCGCGCACCGACACGCTGCCGCGCGTGCGCACGCCCGAGCCGCCGAACGACGACGCGTTCCGCGAGGCGTTCACGCGCGGCACGACGAGCATCCAGGCCGCCGACAAGAACGGCTGGATGGTCTCGATCACGCCGAGCGGTGGCTGGGTGCCGGCGGTGATCGCCGGACGCACGGGCATCGGGCTCTCGCAGCGTGCGCAGTCGTTCGTGACGCAGGCGGAGGACGGACCATTCAACGTGATCGAGCCGGGCAAGCGCCCGCGCGTGACGCTCACGCCGACGATCGCGCTCAAGGACGGCGAGCCGTGGATGGCCTTCTCGGTGCAGGGCGGCGACACGCAGGACCAGGACCTGCTGCAGTTCTTCCTCTCGATGGTCGAGTTCGGCCAGACGGTGCAGCAGGCGGCCGAGCATCCGGGGTTCCACAGCTATCAGATGCGTTCGAGCTTCGGCGCGCACGAGGCGCGGCCGGGCCGCATCCAGCTGAACGAGCGCGTGCCCGACTGGGTGCGTGAGGACCTGCGCAAGCGCGGCTATCAGATGGAGTTCGCGCGCTGGACTTCGGGACCGATCACGGCGATCTGGGTCGACAGGAAGCACGGCTCGCTCTGGGGAGCGGCCAGCAACTTCGGCGAGGATCACGGGATCGCGTGGTGAGGCGCTCGGGTGCGCGGCACAGTGTGACGGCCGCGGTTGCTCGGGTGCCTCGCCGGGCGTCATGTTGCACATATGAGCATCTCTGCGCGGACGGTCGGTTTTCGGGTCCTGTTCGTCCTCGTCGCGAGCCACCTGCCCGCGCCGCCGGCCGCGCAGGCGTACATCGATCCGCTCTCGGGCAGCGTGCGGCTCCAGGCGCTCATCGCCAGTGTGCTCGGCGCGCTCGTGAGCATCAAGCAGGTAGGAACCGCAGTGCGCACGTTCTTCGCCCGGATCCGCACGCGCCTGTTCGGATGACCGTCGCACGGGTCGTGAGTTCGTTCCGAGATCCGAGCGGATTCCTGTTCACGCGCCACGTGACGCTGCTCCGGCAGGTCCAGCCGTTATACGCTCCGCACTACGAGAAGCTCAAGTCGAGCGGACTCAACGACGCCCTCGTGGCGCAGCGTCTGCTCGTGCCGCATGAGGAGGTCCCGCTCGAGCAGGCGGCGGCACCCGGCGCGGCCTACGTGCTGCGTCCCGTGCGGATTCCGTTCGTGTCGCTGCCGTACGAGTGGTGCTTCAGCCAACTGCGCGCGGCGGCCCTGCTGACACTCCGCGTGCAGCAGCTCGCGCTCGAGCACGGCATGGTGCTCAAGGACGCGAGTGCCTTCAACGTGCAGTTCCGTGGCACGGAGCCGGTGTTCGTGGACACGCTCTCGTTCGAACAGCGTGTCGAGGGCGACGCGTGGATCGCGTACCGGCAGTTCTGCCAACACGTTCTTGGGCCGCTGGCATTGCAGGCGCTTGTGGACGTGCGGCTGCGCGACCTGTCGCGCTCGCATCTTGACGGCGTGCCGCTCGACCTCGTGTCGCGACTCTTGCCGCGTAGGACCTGGCTGCGACCGTGGTCGATGCTCCACTTGCATCTGCACGCGCGATCGATCGCGCGCTTCGCCTCAACGAGGATCGGTGCCGCAGTGCCAGCAGTGCGGAGTATCTCGACCAAAGGTATTGAGGGGATCGTCGCGCACCTGCGTGGTGCGATCGAGAGCATGAAGTGCAACGGCGGGAACACCGAGTGGGGCGACTACGAGGAGCAGCTCGGGTACGACTCGGGTGAGCGGGCGGCCAAGCACACCGCCGTGGCAGGACTCCTGCGCGGACTCGCCCCCTCGCTCGTGATCGACCTCGGAGCCAACGCCGGCGAGTACAGCCGGATCGCCCAGGAGTGTGGCGCGCGCGTGATCGCCGTGGACGGCGACCCTGCGGCCGTGGAGCGTGCGTATGCACGATTCACTGCGGCAGCGGATCCTACGGCGGTGCTCCCGCTCTGGATCGACCTTGCGAACCCGAGTCCCGCCCAGGGCTGGGCGCATGGTGAATGGCCGGCGCTCACGGAGCGCACGCAGGCCGACGTGGTGCTCGCGCTCGCGCTCGCGCTCATCCATCATCTCGCGATCGGCAACAACGTCCCGATCCCTGCGGTGCTGGACTTCCTCATGCGACTCGGTCGCCGAGCGATCGTCGAATGGGTGCCCAAGGACGATCCCCAGGTGAAGCGTCTACTCTCGAGCCGCGCGGACATCTTCACTGGGTACTCCGAGGAGCGATTCCGTGAAGCGGCGGAGGCGCGGTTCCGCATCGCATCGCGCACGCCGATCGCCAGCACGGGGCGCGTGCTGTATCTCCTCGAACCGTCGGCCTGACAGATGCGCCAGCGTCTGCCGTGGATCAGCGCCCTCGTCGCGTCGCTCTACATCACGCTCGTGCTCTGGTCCGATCGCACCGGAGTCAACTCGGTGCGTGCGATGGACCTGTTCGGGTCGCTCGCGGCCGCAGCGCTGAGCGTCGCGGTGGGTTGGGCCGTGAGTTCCCTGTTGACCAAGGACCGCGACCGGCGCGGCATCGTCGCGCTGATCTTCGGGATGTGGGGCCCGCTGAGCGCGACGGCGCAGTTCCTGCTCGCACTGAACGTGCACGCCCTGTTCGAGTCGCCGCTCTTCTCAGCCCTCGCGTGGACGGCATTCTGCGCGTTGCTCGCCTACGTGGCGTCACGCGGTCGGTCCGACCTCTCCTTCGCGACACGGACCATTGCCTTCGCCGCGAGCTTCCTCGCCGTCACGCAGACGGTGAAGGTGATCTAGATGCGGCGCGCGATCGTGACGAAGAACGTGCAAGCGGCTGCCCGACCCGCCGGCGTGCCCGACGTCTACCTGATCATCCTCGACAAGTACTCGAGCGGTCAGTGGATGCGGCACACGTATGGCGTGGATCAGAGTGCCTTTGAGGACTCGCTCCGTGCACTCGGGTTCGTGGTGCCTCGGGCCGCGCGCGCAAACTACGCGCACACGCACCTCTCCCTCGCGAGCTTCCTCAACTGGCGCTACCTCGACGTCGCGACGGACGGTGAGGGTGGTCCGCCCTGGGGCCGCACCCGCGAGCTCATTGCGAAGGCGCGCACGTGGGAGGCGTTCCGCGAGCGGGGGTACCGGATCTTCACCTTCCCCACGTGGTACGGTGCCACCAATGAGGTGGACCAAGTCGACGTGATGATGCGGTGGAGCGGTGTGCGCGAAGCGCGCATCGCCGAGACCTGGTGGATCAACTCGCCGCTCGGCCCTCTGCTCGGGCGTGAATGCCTCCCGCCGTCCTGCCGGGGCAGCAACACGACGCCGTATCCGATCGAGACGCTCACCGAGATCGACTGGAAGCTGCAGACGCTCACGCAGCTGCCCGACAGTTCGGGTCCGGTGTTCGCCTTCCTGCACCTGCTCGTCCCGCACGAGCCGTATCTCTTCGACGAAGCCTGTGCACCGGTCGAGCCCTGGTGGCCACAGACCGATCAGGACGAGTCGTTCGATCTCGTCGGTCGAGCATATGCGGCTCAGGTCCGCTGCTTCGCTCCGCGTATCCTGAATACGATGCGTGCGATCATCGCACGGTCGAAGGTCCCTCCGGTGATCCTCATCCAAGGGGATCATGGGCATGCGCGGATGTTCACCAACCAGTTGCGCGGCTTCACGCTCACGCACGACGAGATGACGCAGGACCAGATCGGCGAGCGCCACGGGGTCTTCGCCGCGTACCGCTTCCCCGGTGCCGACTCGCTCGTGACCGACGAGATCTCGCCTGTGAACATGATGCCAATGGTCGCTCAAGCGCTCTGGAGCCGACCGCGGGTACGCCTACCCGACCGCTCGTTCTTCTCCTCGTACCAAGAGACGTTCCGATTCACGGAAGTGCCGGCGCGACTCACAGTCCCGCCACCTGGCAGGTGACGGTGCTCGAGCGCCTGCCTCGCCCCTCGCCGCGAGTCGTGATGCTCGTGGTGCTCCTGATCGGCTCCGTGATCCTCGGCTCCGTATTGCGCGACGGATGGTACCCGCACGACGAAGGCGCGTTGGGGCAGTCCGCAGAGCGTGTGCTCGATGGTGAGGTACCGCACCGCGACTTCGCCGAGATCTACACCGGACTGCTGAGCTACATGAATGCGGCGGTCTTCGCCGTGCTCCCGATCACTAGCATCGCCATGCGCGTGCCGCTGCTCTTCGCCGCGCTGCTCTGGCTCGCCGCCATGTACCGAGTGCTGTTGCGGTTCACTCCGCCAGTGGGCGCCGGACTCGCGGCGCTGACGGCGTTCGTGTGGAGTGTGCCCAACTATCCCGCACCGATCCCGTCGTGGTACATCTTGTTCGTCACCACATTCGCGGCGCTCGCGCTGTTGCGATGGCATGAGACAGGACAGGCGCGATGGCTCGCGGCCGCCGGGGCGATGGGTGGCGTGGCGTTCCTGTTCAAGCTCACGGGGATCTTCGTGCTCCTGGGTGGCGGGCTCGCGTTGGTCGCCGCGGAGACCCCGGCGCGCGAGGGTGCGCGCGGTGCCACCGATGCACCGCAGAGCGGCCGGGGACTGTTCGTCTGGGCCGTTCCGGCGCTTCTGTTGCTGGCCGTGCTCGCGCTCGGCCGCGTGGCCGGAGGCTCGGATCGTGAGTTGCTCCGCTTCGTGGTGCCCACCGCGCTCCTGGCGTTCGGGATCGCGGCGCGTGCGAGCCAACGGTCGGCAGTGCCCGACCGCGAACGCTGGCGCGCACTCGCGGAGCGGCTCGGGCCGTTCCTGCTCGGCGCTGCGGCGCCGGTGTTGCTCTACGTGGTGATCCAAGCGGCGCTCGGTGCGCTGCCGATGCTCATCGAGGGCGTCTTCGTCGCACCGTTCCGTCGCGTGAACTTTGCGTCGATGCGGCCTCCGTCGATCGCGTCAATGCTCTTCTTCATCCCGCTCGCTCTCCTGCTCTGGGTGCCGTCGGCACGCGGGCCCGCTCGGCGGGTGGTGCCGGCGCTCGCGGCCGTGTGGTTCGCTGCGATCGTGTTCTACTCGGCGACGTCCATTCGGGCGTACCAGTTGGGGTGGATCTCCGCCTGGGGGCTCCTGTTCTTCGTCGCACTGGAGGCTGCCGTCGTGGCGAGTCGCGCGGCCCGGACCGGCAATATCGCACCGGCGGCGCCCGAGGTGGCGCCCGATCCGGGCGCGGCGATCACGCTGGCGTGCCTTGCCGTGAGCGCGGCGCTTGTGGAGTTCCCGTTCGCAGCGCCGATCTACACGCTCTACGCGTTGCCGTTGACGATCGTCGCGGCGGTCGCGCTCGTGCGCCTCGGACGCCGCGTACCGAATGCGTTGCAGGTCGTCGTGATCGGTTTCTTGCTGGCGTTCGGTCTCGTGCGAATCATCCCTGGTTCGCTGGGGAGCCGCGGACTCGGATTCGCGCCGAGCAAGCACATCGCGCCACTCGACCTGCCTCGGAGCGGTCTGCGCGTAGAGCCACTCGAGTCGGTCGTGTACGAGGACCTGATCAAGCTCGTCCAAGACAAGGCGAGTGGCGGCGCGATCTGGGCGGGGCCCGATGCGCCGGAGATATATTTCTTGAGCGGGCTGCCGAACCAGACGCGCACCTTCTTCGACTTCCTCGACGGCCCAGCGCAGAACGCGATCTCGCTCGTCGATCGCATCGGCGCGCTCGACGTCAAGGTCGTGGTGGTGAAGAAGAACGCGCAGTTCTCGCCGACACTCAGCTTGGCGGTGGTGGACTCGCTGCGCTGGACGTACACGTCGCAGCGCGATTTTCCGGGATACCTCGTCTTGTGGCGTTGATCCTCTCTCTCGCGCTGGCCCACTGATGAATCCGCTCCGAAGGGCCGCCGATCGCCTGCTCGAGATGCCGATCGTCTATGGCACACTGCAGGCACCGTTCGCCGGCAACAAGCTGAAGCCGTTCCTTGAGCGGGTCGACCTCACGCGGGTACGCCGCGTGCTCGACGTGGGCTGTGGGCCCGGGACCAACGCGCGCGCCTTCGCCGGCTCCGACTACGTCGGCATAGACATCAACGCCGACTACATCGCCACGGCGTCGAACCGGTTCAAGGGCCGATTCGTCGTCGGCGATGTCTCCGACGAGAGAGTGCTTCCGGACGAGCGCTTCGACTGCGTGTTCGCGAACTCGCTCATGCATCACTTGACTGACAACGTGGTGTCGTCGTTGCTCGCGCGAATGTCACGCCTCGTTGCACCAGGCGGCGGCGTGCACGTTCTCGATCTGGTTCTGCCCGATGGGCTCTCGCCGGCGCGCGCGCTGGCCCGACTCGATCGCGGCCGATATGCGCGTCCAATCACCGAGTGGCGGGGGATTTTCACGCAGCACTTCGAGGAGCGGCATCTCGAGATCTATCCGCTCGGACTGCCGGGCGTCCCGCTCTGGTGGATGATCTATTTCCACGGAGTCCCAAAGTGAGCTCGCGTCGCGTCACGATCGCCGTTCCCGTCCACAACGAGGAAGATGTGATCCCCGCCCTCCTCGCTCGCGTGAGCGCCGTGCTCGACGCGACCCCTGGCGGACCGCACGAACTCCTGTTTGTGGACGACGGGAGCCGTGATCGGTCGCTCGCGTTGCTCGAGGCAGCTGCGCACAAGGACCAGAGGATCACGATCGTTGTACTCTCGCGCAACTTCGGGCATCAGGCCGCGCTCACCGCAGCATTCGACCATGCGCGTGGCGATGTCATGTTGCTCATGGACGGCGACCTCCAGGATCCGCCAGAGGCCCTGCCGGCATTGCTCGCACGTCTCGACGAGGGCTACGACGTCGTCTACGTGCGCCGCACGCGTCGCAAGGAACCGTTCTGGCTGCGCGCGAGCTATCACGTCGCGTATCGCATCATCGCGTCGCTCTCGCGGATAGCACTCCCGGCCGACGCCGGCGACTTCGCGGTGCTCTCGCGCCGCGCCATCGACGCGGTGCGTGACCTGCCGGAGCGCCAACGCTACCTGCGCGGGCTACGCAGTTGGGTGGGCTTTCGACAGACGGGACTCGAGGTCGAGCGGGCGGCGAGGGCAGCGGGCGTGAGCAAGTACTCGTTGCGTCGTCTGATCGGCCTCGCGCTCGACGGTGCGTTCGCGTTCTCCACGGCGCCATTGCGATTCATCGGCGTCGCTGGCGGAATCACGCTCTTGGGGTCGATCGCCTTCTCGCTCTTCGCCGTCTACGCCAAGCTCGTGCTCGGCCGGTCGCCGCAAGGCTTCACCGCGTTGACGGTGCTAGGCACGCTCGTCGGCGGCATGATCCTCCTTTCGCTCTGGATCATCGGCGAGTACGTCGGGCGCATCTACGAGGAAGCGAAGCGACGGCCGGTCTATTTGGTCGATCGTGTGGTAGGACGCGCGCACGACAGGACCGGCTGATGGACGAGAGCTACGGCGCGCGCTATGCCGAGCTCTACCGCGCACACTGGTGGTGGCGTGCGCGCGAGGAGTTGCTCGACCGGTTGCTGCAGCGGTTGCTCGGCGCTGGGCGCAGCAGCGGGCCCGGGGATGAACCGCAGGTCACCGGCCGCGCCGGCGACCTGCTCGACTTCGGTTGCGGCGACGGGCTCTTCTTCCCCGTGCTCGAGCGCTACGGCACCCCGCACGGCATCGAGCCCGATGCGCGGCTGCTCGACCCCGCGGGCCCTTGGCGTGATCGCATCAACACTGCTCCGCTCAGGGCGGAGCCTGCCGAGACCGGGCGCTATCGCCTGATCGTCGCGCTCGACGTGCTTGAACACATCAACGATCCGCGACCGGTGGTGAAGGAACTCGCGCGCCGCTTGTCGCCCGGCGGATTCCTCGTTGCGACGGTACCGGCGTTCCAGTCGCTCTGGACCGCGCACGACGACCTGAACCATCATGTGCGTCGCTACCGGCTGAGCGAACTTGAGGCACTGCTACGCGAGGCCGGTCTTGAGATCGTCGAGTCACGCTACTTCTTCACGTGGCTCGCGCTCCTCAAGTGGTTGGTCGCGCGGGTCGAGCGACTCGTGCGGCCTGCGCCAAAGCCGCCCACAGTGCCGTTCGGACCGTTCAATGCGGCCGCGCTCGCGGTGTCGCGGATCGAGCAGCGACTGCTCGGAGATTCGCACCCGTCGTTCGGCAGTTCAGCGCTTGTCGTCGCTCGCGGCCCGCTCAACACAGATGCACCGCCATCGCCTTGAAGGTCGCGACCACCGCGAGCCCCGGCACGATCCCGAGCTCGTGCGCCGAACGCGTCGTGAGCGCCGCGACGAGCGGAGTGCCGCGCACGTCGATGGTCACGCGCGTCAGCGCGCCGAGCGTCGCGACCTCCGTCACACGGCCGGCGAACCGGTTGCGCGCCGAGTCGTGCGACTGATCACGCGCGATGGTGATCTCCTCGGCGCGGATCACGGCGTGCCCGGCGCCCGGGGCGAAATCGCCGACGGCGTAGAGCGTGAGCCCCTCGGTCTCGAACGCGAAGGCGCGGTGACCGCGCGCGAAATCGCCGGGCGCGCTGTCGATCCAGTCGGGGGCGGCCTCGCCGAGGTCGCGCGCCACTCCGCCGAGGACGTTCTCCGCCCCGAGGAACTCGGCGACGTACGGCGAAGCGGGCCGGCGGAACACCTCGGCCGGCGTGCCCGACTGCAGCACGCGACCGCCATCGAGGAGGATCGCCTGATCTCCGAGCATGCCCGCCTCGGCGAAGTCGTGCGTCACCTGCAGCGTGGTGAGCCCCCACTCGCGGTGGAGCGCGCGCACTTCGCGGCGGATGATCGCCCGCCTGCGCGGATCGAGCGCGCTGAACGGTTCGTCGAGCAGGAGGAGACGAGGGCGGCGCGCGAGCGCGCGGGCCAGCGCGACGAGCTGCCGCTCACCGCCCGAGAGTCCGCGTACCTCGCGCGCGAAGAGCGACGTGACGCCCATGCGATCGGCCGCCTCCTCGAGCGTGGCGGCGTCGGCGGCACCGTAGGCGACGTTCTCGCGCACGGAGAGGTGCGGGAAGAGGAAGGCGTGCTGGTATACGAGTCCCACGTCGCGCGCTTCGGGCGCCATGCGCCGCGCATCGATTCCGTCGAGCGTGAGCGTGCCCGCGGCCGGCACCAGCAGGCCCGCCACGACCTCGAGCAGCGTCGTCTTCCCCGAGCCGGCGGGGCCGATCACCACACCGAACGCGCCCTTCGCGAGCGCGAAGCTGACGTCGGCGAGCGCGAAGCGTCCCTTCTTCGCGACGATGCCCTCGAGGCGGATCACCGTTCGCTCCGCGACTCGGTGCGCAGGGCGCGCAGCACCGTGAGCGGAACGAGTGCCAGGATCGCGAGCGCGGCCGCCACCGGCAGCGCCTCGCTGAGGCCGTAGCTCGTGAAGCGATCGTAGCTGAGGACGCTCGCGACCTTGGGGTTGTACGTGAGGATCACGATCGCGCCGAACTCGCTGACCGCGCGGGCCCACATCACGACGGCGGAGGCGAGCAGCCCGCGGCCGGCGAGCGGCAGCGTGACGCGGTAGAACGCGCGCCATGGCGTGTCGCCGAGCGTGCGGGCGACGCCTTCGTAACGCGGATCGACCTTCGCGAAGGCCTCGCGCGCGCCGCTCACGAAGAGCGGCGCCGAGACGAAGAGCATCGCGGCGACGATGCCGATCGGCGTTCCGACGATGCGCAGCCCGAACGCGAGCGCCGCGCCACCGACGGCGCTCTCGCGTCCGAGCAGCAGGAGCAGCGCGATGCCGGCCACCGGATGCGGGATGAGCAGCGGCAGGTCGAGCACCGCCGCGAGCACGGCGCGTCCCGGGAACTCGCGACGCGCGAGCACATACGCGAGCGGCGTCGCGCACACCCCGCCGATGAGCGTGGCGGTGGTGGCGCAGAGCGCGGTGAGCAGCAGCGAGCCGCGGAGTTCGGCGTCGCTGCCGAGCCGGCGCAGGCCCTCGCCGCCGCTGGTGCCGATGAGCTCGGCGAGCGGCGCCGCCAGGAAGAGGAGCAGGAACGACCCGGCGAGCGCGGCGACGACGCTCAGGATGCGCGGCACGACTCGCGACGCGTGGTGCATCAGGGCGCCTTGCCGCGCATGACCACGGAATCGAGCGCGTCGAGCCCTTCCCGGCGCAGGATCGCGCGGCCCTCGTCCGACACGAGGAATGCCGCGAACCGCGCCGCCGTCCTCGGATGAGGCGCGTCGCGCGGAACGCCGAACGCGTAGACGATCGGCGCGCCGCGGAACGTGACCGTGTCGCCGGCGCGCGCGCCACGCACGCGAACGCTCGCCAGCGCGTAGGTCGCGGCGAAGTCGGGCGCCGAGAGATCGATCGCCGGCGGCAGCTTCACGTACCGCAGCCCGATCGCGCGCGCAATCGACTCGTAGGACCAGATGTAGTCGAGCTCTCCGGCCTGCAGCAAGCCGATCAGGTCGGCCTCCTTGGGGCGCATGTTGCGCGCCGGGCTCGCGGCCTCGAGACGCTGGGCGAGGCGCGGCTCGCCGTAGAAGCGCTCCGCGAGCTGCCAGACGAGCAGCGTCCGGTAGCCGTTGGGATCGAGCTGCGGATCGGAGCGCCCCGTCTCGACGCCGGCACGCAACATGACGCTCCACCAGGTCGCCGGCCCCATCTCCTGCGCGAACCGCGAACGGTCGGAGTACGCGATCACCATGCGGTTCCTCGCGAACTCCACGTAGCCGTCGAGTTGCGCCGGCATGAGATAGCCGGGAAAGACCTCGGCATCCGCGAGCGCGATCAGGTCGGGGATCTTGCCGAGCTCCGTGAGCTTGCGCGCCGTCTCCAGCGATCCCGCGCTCTCCTGTTCCGGGCGCACGCCTTCGCGCGCGGCGAAGGTGTCGAGCGCGGCACGGATGGGACGGGCGAGGCTGCCGGCGTTGAAGACCACCAGCGCGTCCTCATCGGCGGCGCGAGCGGCACCTCGGTCGGAAGCGCGATCGACGCCACCGCACCCGAGCAGGACCGCGGTCATCGCCACGAGTGTGAAGCGGGGGGCTCGCATCGTCCGTAGTGTCGCGAGGCGGGCGCACCCGCACCAGTCCCCGCCCGTATATTCCAGCGTCCTTTCCCCTTCTGGCACTGATGACCGAACTCGCGATCGACATCCGGGGCATCTCCAAGCGCTACGCGGCACATGTGGCGGTCCGGGACCTCAGCCTCGCGGTCCCGCGCGGCGCGGTCTATGGACTGCTCGGGCCCAACGGCGCCGGCAAGACGACCACCATCCGGATGATCCTCAACATCATCGGGCCCGACACGGGCACGATCCACCTGCTCGGCCGTCCCAACACCGACGGCGCGATCCTCGACCGGCTCGGCTACCTGCCGGAGGAGCGCGGCCTTTACAAGAAGATGTCCGTGCGCGACGTGCTGCGGTTCCTCGCCGAGCTCAAGGGCGTCGATCGCAAGACCGCCGACCTGCGGATCGACGAGTGGCTCGAGAGGCTCTCGCTCAAGACCGCCGAGAAGGACTGGGGCAAGTCGAAGGTCGACGAGCTCTCGCGCGGCATGCAGCAGAAGGCCCAGTTCATCGGGACGCTGCTGCACGACCCCGAGCTCGTGATCCTCGACGAGCCGTTCAGCGGTCTCGACCCGATCAACGCGCAGGCGCTCAAGGACACCGTCGTCGAGCTCAAGCGTCGCGGGAAGACGGTGATCTTCTCGACGCACCTCATGGACAACGCCGAACGCCTCTGCGATTCGGTCTGCATCATCGCGCGCGGCGAGAAGGTGCTCGACGGCAGCGTGGCGGGCGTGAAGGCCGAGAATGCGGGACGCACCGTCGCGCTCGCGCTCGACGGCAGCGCGACCCCCGAGGTGATGGCGGTGCTGCACGACCGCTCGCTCGTGGAGCGTGTGGACGACCAGAGCCGCTTCTTCGAGGTGGAACTCGTCGCCGGCGCCGACTCGCAGACGCTGCTGCGTCGCGTGCTCGAGACCGGCGCGCGCATCAACCGGTTCGAGCGGGTGCAGCCGTCGCTGCACCAGATCTTCCTGCAACGGGTCGGCGCGACCGGCGTCGAAGAGGGGATGAGCGGCCATGGGTAAGCTCTTCGCGGTCATCAGGCGCGAGTACCTCGAACGCGTTCGCAACAAGTGGTTCGTGATCGTGACCATCTTCGGTCCGGTCTTCTTCGCGGTGGTCATGATCGTGCCGGCGTACCTGTCGGTGCGCGGCATGCGCGACGCCAAGGTCGCCGACGTGCGTGTGGTCGACGCCACCGGCGCCGGGCTCGGCGCGCGCGTCGCGCAACGCATCGTGGAGCCGTCCTCGCGCGCGAGAGCCGCTGCGACGGCACCCGCCGCATCTGGCGCTCCCGCCACCCCCGCCGCACCCGCGGCACCGCCACGCGTCGTCCGCGTCGACACCGTGGCGTCGAGCGATCTCTTCGCCGCCGAATCGAGCCTCGTCCTCGAGGTGCAGGCCGACCGGCTCACCGGGTACCTGATACTCGACTCCGCCACCATCGTCAGCGGCTCGGCGCGCTATGCCGGACGCAACGCGTCGTCGGTCGGCGAGAGCGAGGTGCTGGAGGGCGCGGTGCGCGGCGCCCTCATGGGCCTGCGTCTCGAGACCGCCGGCGTCAACGCCTCGGCCGCCGACTCGCTCACGCGGTTGCGCGTGCGCGTGGAGACCGAGCGCATCACCGACTCGGGCAAGAGCGGCTCCGGCGTGGCCGGCGCGATCTTCGGCTTCGTGATCGCCTTCATGCTGTACATGGCGATCATCCTCTACGGCCAGGCGATCATGCGCGGCGTGCTCGAGGAGAAGACGACGCGCGTCGCCGAGGTGATCCTCGCGAGCGTCAAGCCCGACGTCCTGCTCGCCGGCAAGGTGATCGGCGTCGGTGCGGTCGGGCTCACGCAGTTCGCCGTCTGGATCGCGAGCGGGATCTTCTTCTGGGGCGAGCGTACGCGCTTGATCGGCGCGATCGCGGGGCCGGCCGCGGCGACCGCGAGCGCGGCACCGGGATCGTTCGCCTTCCCGACGATCGAACCGTTCACGATCGTCGCGCTGCTGCTCTTCTTCCTGCTCGGCTACACCTTGTACGCCGCGCTCTTCGCCGCCGTGGGCGCGATGGTCAGCACGCAGGAGGAGGCGAATCAGGCGGTGCAGCCGGTCATGATGCTGCTCATCTTCTCGATCATCTTCGTGCAGCCGGTCATGACCAACCCGACGGGGCGTCTCGCCGAGGTGATGAGCGTCATCCCGTTCTCGGCGCCGATCATCATGCCGATGCGCATGACGGCGACACCGGTGCCGGCGCTCACGGTGATGGCGTCGCTGGCGGGCGTCGCGCTCGCGGCGCTGGCGGCGATCTGGCTCTCGGCGCGCATCTACCGCGTGGGGCTGCTCATGTATGGGAAGCGGCCCACGGTGCGCGAGCTCTGGCGCTGGGTGCGGCAGTCGTAGCGCTGCCGCCCGAGGCGCTCAGCTCGCGCTGGTCGCCGGCGTGCAGTGCGTGTCGAACGCCTTGGCGAGGTCGGCGGCGATCGATTCCACGCTGCGGCCCTCGATCTGCCAGCGCTCGACCATGTGCACCAGCTTGCCGTCGCGCAGCAGGCCGATGCTCGGCGAGCTCGGCGCGTGGCCGGTGAAGTAGCCGCGCGCCTGGCGCGTCGCGTCGGCGTCGTTGCCGGCGAAGACCGTGTACGCGTGATCGGGCCTCACGGCGTGCTGCAGAGCGGCCGCGATCGCCGGGCGCAGGTTGCGCGCCGCGCAGCCGCAGACCGAGTTCACCACCACGAGGCGCGTGCCCGGGGCATCCTTGAGCGCCGCGTCGACGGCATCGGCGGTGCGGAGTTCTTCGACGCCGAGGCGGGTGAGTTCTTCGCGCATCGGGGTGACAAAGCGTTCGTCGTACATCATGGGGCGATGAAGGCTGAAGGATGAAGGCTGAAAGTCGACGGGCGATACGGGACGGCGATGCAGGCTGGTCATCGTTCAGCCTTCATCGTCCATCCTTCATCGTCTCAATCGCGCGACAGCGCGAGGATCGCTGCCTGCGGCACCACCAGATAGCGCTCGTTCTCGAACGTGATCTCCACGGCGGCCTTCCTGAAGAAGATCGCGTAGTCCCCGACATGCGCCTGCATGGGGACGAACTTCGTCTCCTTGGTCGCACCGATGCGCCAGGGCTCGTCGAGATGATCGCTCACCTCGGGCAGCGGGTTCCCGGGGCCGGTCGCCACGATCATCCCGCCCTGCACCGCCTGGCTCTCGACTGCCGTCGCCGGCAGATACAGTCCGACCTTCGTGCGCTCCTCGCCCTCCTCGAGCTTGATGAGCACGCGGTCGCCGACGACGATGAGTTCCTTACGGCCTTTGCGCATACGGGAATGAATCTATCAGGTTCAGCGGACGAGGAACAGGCGGTCCTGACGGCGGATCGCCCACACCGCCCGCCCGGTCGGCCCGATCACGGCGTCCTCCTCCTGCGCCATCCGCACCGGCTGGCCGCCCCACTCGGGGACCGGCGACGTCGCCTGCAGTTCGATCGAGTACCACATGTTGGCGATCACCAGCGCGTCGCCGCGGCCGGGGACGCCGTCCTGATAGTCCCAGAGGCCGACGAGCGGGCCCGCCCCGTGACCGTGCTTGCCGATCGGGTGCGAATAGAGCGTGCCGGTGATGCCCGCGGCGCGCGTGCGCGCGAGCGTCGACGCGAGCACCTCGTTGCCGGTGCGGCCGGAGCGCAGCTCCTCCATCGTGAAGTCCTGCATCCGGTTCGCGTTTCGCAGCGCAGCGGTGAGTCCCGCCGGTGCGTCGGTCTCGCCCGGCAGCAGCACGTAGGCGTTGTGCTGCGTGTCGGTGTTGAGCCCGAGCGCCGTGATGCCCACGTCGCAATGCAGCACGTCGCCGCGCTGGATCACCGGGTCGTCGCCGAGCTGCTCGCCGCTCGCGCCCTTCCGCTGCACTTCGATGCTCGGCTGGAACCAGGTGCCGAGCCCGAGGTCGTTGACCTGCTGACGCCACCACCAGACGACGTCGCTCGTGCGCGTGACGCCGGGCTTCACGACCTCGTTGGAGAACATGCGCTGCGTGAGTTCCCAGACGAGCGCCTGCAGCGTTGCGTAGAACTCGACCTCCTCGGGCAGGCGCGTCGCGATCATCTCGAGCGCGAGCGCCTCGGCGGGGCGGAACCGTGACGCGAAGGCGGGGCCGAGCGCCTCGGTCATGCCGTCGCGTTCACCGGCGGTGAGACCGTCGGTGAAGGCGAAGGTGCGCGAGACGTCGATCGCGATGACCTTCGGCTGGCGCTCCTCGAGCACCTGCTTGAGCACCTGCCACTGTTCGTCGCCCCAGAGCTCGGCCTGCCGGCCGCCGATGTCGTCGCTGACGGCCTTCATGGCGCGGCGCGCTTCGTAGACGCCGCCCTGCGACGTGCCGCCGAGCGCGATGCGCTCGACGCAGGAGCCGTCGCCCGGATCGATGCGGCCGGTGGCGGCGCAGCGGTCGTGGAAGACGTAGATCGTCCGGCGCCGCGCGGCGAACGTCGTCGGCGAGACGAGCGACGAGAACACCGGGTCCTCGTTGTACTCGCGCATCGGCACGACCCAGGCGTCGACGCCGTGCTTGCGCATGAGCGCGGGAAGGACGGTGCGCATGCGCTTGTCGAGCCAGCGCTGCTGGATGTCGGCCTGTTCGCGCAGCGTGCCGAAGGGGCGGCGCGGCGCGGCGGACTGCGCTTCGGCCACGGGGGCCGAGACGGAGAACGCGCCCCACACGGCGACGGAGAGCATCGCGGCGCGGAGCACGGGTCCCACGGAGAGGGTACGGGTCATGGGCATCACTGGTGAACGGGCTTCCGTGGCAGGAGGAGGAGCCGGACCATCGTGGAGACGAAGGCGAGCACGATCGCGAAGAGCAGGATCCCGCCGACGCGCACGATCACGAGTCGCACCGCGGAGCTCTCCCAATCCTCGATCGTCGCGGTGAGACTGCCGATGCGCTCGAGGCCGGCCAGGGTGAGCGCGAGGCTCACCGAGACTTCCATCGCAGCCTCGAAGAGCGCGAAGAGCGGTGCGCGCCACGCCCAGCTGCGCACCGGATAGTTGCCGAGGTGCATCGTCGTGAGCAGGAACAGGATGCCGACGCCGACGAGGAAGGTGCCGGCGATCCAGATCCAGCTGTTGCTCCAGCCTCCCTGCAGGATGAGGGCGCGGTAGAGGCGCAGGCTCGCGCCGGCGAGCAGGCCCATCACGACGACGTTGAGCGAGAGCTTGCGGATGAACGTCGGTTCATCCGGCAGGTCGAGATGCCCCAGCACCATCGTCGGACGGAGGAGCGGCATCAGCGCGGCCCGGTCAGGCGGTGGCGATGCATTCGATCTCGACGCGCGCGTTGAGCGCGAGGCCGTTCGCCCCGAGCGCGCTGCGCGCCGGCAGGCGGCCCGGCTTGAAGTAGGTGCGATAGACCGCGTTCATGCGATCCCACTCCTTCATGTCGGCCATCATCACCGTGCACTTGATCACCTTGTCCATCGTCGAGCCGACGGCGGCGAGCGTGGTGCGGATGTTCTCCATGGTCTGCCGCGTCTCGGCCTCGATGCCGCCGGGCACGACCGTGTTGCCGCTCGCCGAGGCTTCGGGCACGCCGATCTGTCCCGAGAGGAAGATCAGGTTGCCGACGCGAACCGCGGGCGAGAAGGGCCGCGTGGGCGCGCCGAAGGGCGTGAGGTAGACGGCGGTGTCGCCCGCGGCGAGCGCACCGGCGAGCCGTTCGGTGCGGCGCTCGCGCACGCCGCAGCCGGCAGAGGCGAGCGTGGCGGCAAAGAGGAGCGTGACGGCGAGGGAGCGGCTCATTTGAACCTGTGCCCGATGCGCGACCATCGGATGTCGGTGAGGAACGGCAGCTTCTTCGTCGAGTTGTCGCCGTTGTAGGAGTAATACACGAAGAGCGGGCGTCCGCGCACGTTCTCGCGCGGCACGAAACCCCAGAAGCGACTGTCCTTCGACTGGTGGCGGTTGTCGCCCATCATCCAGTAGCGCCCGGTGGGCACGACGAGCGGGCCCCAGTCGTCGACCGTGGGCTGCTCGGGTGCGGGACCGAAGCGCGACTGCTTGAGCTGCACCAACTTCTGCCAGTCGAAGAGCGGATCGACGCCGTCGCCCGACGAACCGTCGAGGCCGGCGGCGTAGCCCTGCATCTGCTTCTCGCCGTTGACGAAGAGCACGCCCTCGCGCGAGTGGAGCGTGTCGCCCGGCATCCCGATGAGCCGCTTCACGAGGATCGGCGTGGGGTCCCACGGCTGGTCGATCTGCAGCGGTGACACGAAGACGACGATCTCGCCGCGCTGCGGCTCGGCGTAGCCCGGCAGGTTGACGTCGGTGAACGGGACGTGCGGGCCATAGCGCAGCTTGTTCACGAAGAGCCAGTCGCCGATGAGCATCGACGGGATCATCGATCCCGAGGGGATGCGATACGCCTCGATGAAGAACGTGCGCAGGACGAGGAAGAGCGCGATGGTGCCGGCGATCGACTTGAAGCCCTCCCAGAACTTCTGCGCGGAGAACCCCGAGCCGATGCCGTTGCCGCCGCCCTTGCGGCCACGCGCCGCGGCGACGGCGTTCACGGGCTTCTCTGACTTCCTGCTCTTCTTCGAGGCCACGGCGGATCGGGAGAGGGGAACGGGGGCGCAGCCCGGGAGCGGTCGCGCGCACCGGAGGAATCTGCCGAGGCGGACCCCCGAATACGAGAGGGGCGCGCCTCTCGGCGCGCCCCCCCGGTCCAGCCCGATCAGGTGCGACTTACTTCACGCACTTCGAAACGAGCTTCGTCATGTCGAACATCGACACCTGCGCCTTGCCACCGAAGACGACCTTGAGCTTGTCGTCCGCGTTGATCATGCGGCGGTTCTTCTTGTCCTGCAGGTTGTTCTTCTTGATGTACGCCCAGAGCTTCTTGGTCAGCTCGGTGCGCGGGAGCGGCGCAGCGCCCACGACGGCAGCGAGCTTCTCGTTCGGCGTCACCGGCTTCATGAACGCGGCGTTCGGCTTGCGCTTCGCAGCGGCCTTCTTGACGACCTTCTTCGCAGCCTTCTTGGCGACCTTCTTGGTCGCCTTCTTTGCGGTCTTCTTCTTCGCGGCCATTCGAACATTCTCCTCGAAAGGAAGTGATGATCGCGCGTGCTACGCCCGGTCGAGTCGTGCGCGATCTGCACTCGAAAGTAAGGCGGTTCCCCTCGGGCGCAATAGGGCGCTCCCTCTGGGAATTCCCCGATCTCCCTCTGGAGCGGCTCCGGCAGCGCTCCGCCGCGACCCGAT
>JAYTNC010000465.1:0-1994 GCA_043748515.1 Gemmatimonadota bacterium
GCGTGGGTCACCACCGACTTCGGCGCGACCTTCCGTCGCATCGACGGCGGCCTCGCCGGTGAAGTGGTCCGCACGCTCACCGAGGACACGCGCAACGCCGACGTGCTCTACGTGGGCACCGAGACCGGCATCTTCCTCACGCTCGACCGCGGTGCGAGCTGGCGCCGGCTGCGCGCCAACCTCCCCACGGTGCGCGTCGACGAGATCACGCTCCACCCGCGCGACAACGCGATGCTCGTCGCCACGCATGGCCGCGCCATCTGGGTGCTCGATCACCTCGAGCCCATCCAGGAGTACGCCGCGTCGCAGGCGAGGAACGTCAGCTTGTTCTCCGTCCCGACCGCGTTGCAGTGGAAGGCGATGGACAACCGCAACGACGAGTTCTGGGGACACCAGACCTTCATCGGCGAGAACCCGCCGGTCGACGCCGTGATCGCGTTCAACGTGAAGACGCCGCCGCAGTCGCTGCTGCTCCGCATCTCGAGCGGCACGCGCGTGGTGCGTGAGATCACCGTGCCGGCCACGAAGAACCGCGCCGGCATTCAGACGGTGTGCTGGGACCAGCGTCTCGCGCCGATCGCTGGCGCGCCTGCTGGTGGCGGTGGTGGCGGCGGCGGTGGTGGCGGACAGTTCGGCGGACCGGGCGGCAATCGTGCGCCCGCCGTTCCGGGCGTGCCGGTCGCGCTCCCCGAAGCCGGTTATAAACCGCTCAATCCCTGCGCCGCTGGTGGTCCGGCCGCCGGTGGCCCCGGTGGTGGCGGTGGTGGTGGTGGTGGCTTCGGTGGCTTCGGTGGCGGCGGAAACGTCGGCCCCTACGCCACGCCGGGCAACTACACCGTCTCGCTCGTCGCCGACGGTGCGGTCGTCGACTCCAAGCCGATGCGCATCGTGATGGACCCCGAGGTCGAGAAGCACTTCTCGGCCACGCAGCGCGTCGCGTACGACAAGCTGGTGAACGATCTGCACGCCGCGCAGCAGCGCGGGCAGAACTCCGCGACGCGCCTCACTGCGCTCGCGACGCAGATCGCCGTCGTCGACTCCAAGCTCGACTCCGCCGCCAACCTCACGCCCGAGATGCGCGCAGCCTACGCCGCATTCAGGACCGCGTTCAACGACGTGCGCACCAAGTTCGGCGTGCAGCCGGGTCGTCTCCCGGGCGCCGCGACGCCTGGCGGTCCCGGTGGTCCCGGTGGTCCCGGTGGTCCCGGCGGCTTCGGCGGTGGCGCCGCGGCCCCCGGCAACGCACTCGGCCGCGTCGGCCAGGTGAAGGGCCTCATCGTCGGTGTGTGGGAGGCGCCGAGCGCGGCAAGCGTCCGTCAGTCCGCCGAGGCCACGAAGGCACTCGACGACGCGATCAAGGCGGCCGATGCGCTGCTGGCCCGCGTGAACGGCGTCAACGACACGCTCAAGCCGTCGGGTCTCGCGATCACTCTGCCGTAGTTAGTTTGAGGGGTAACACAGGGGGCGCGTCCACCCGGGCGCGCCCCCGTTCCTTTCAAGGAGTCTTCCAGTGATTCGCCTGCGTTCCCTTCGCTCCGTTGCGACCGCGCTCGTCGCGCTCGCGTTCGTTTCGTCCGTCGCCGTCGCCGCCGTCGTCCTACACGACCTCACGGGCACGTGGGACTTCGAGGTCGTCACCGAGAACGGCACCGGCACGCCGACCGTCAAGCTCAAGCAGGAAGGCGACAAGCTCACCGGCACCTACGAGTCGCGCATGATGGGCGTCCGCGCGCTCACCGGCGTCGTGAAGGGCGACTCGATCGTCTTCGCGCTCGCCCCCGTCGGCGAAGCGACCGTCGTCATGACCTACGCCGGCAGGATCGTCGACGCCGACCATCTCGAAGGCACCGTCGACTTCGGCGGGATGGGTGGGGCGACGTTCAAGGGAATGCGCAAGAAGTAGCGCTGGGATGAAGGCTCAAGGATGAAGGTTGAAAGATGAAATGCGAACGGCGATGCGAGACTCTCGGGTCTCGCATCGCCGTTCAACTTTC
>JAYTNC010000466.1:0-1900 GCA_043748515.1 Gemmatimonadota bacterium
GCGCTGCTGCACGAGTTGGCGCGCGAAATAGACGTCGACGTCGTCGGGGAACGAGACCGTGATGAGCGAGAGTCCCTGCTTCGAGACCGAGCGAACGCCCTCCGCGCCCTGGATGCCCATCAACGACGACTCGATCGGATACGTCACCAGCCGTTCGATGTCCTCGGGCGGCATCCCCGGCGCGGGCGTGATCACCTCGACGCGCGTGCCCGTGAGATCGGGGAAGGCGTCGAAGGGCAGATGCGTGAGCGCGAAGAGCCCCGCCACGACGAGCGTGAGGACGCCGCCGATGACGAAGAATCGCTGCTTGAGCGCGAAAGCGATGAGCTTGTTCAATGGCCCCCGCCCTCGCCACCCGCGCGACGCTTGAGGATCTCGGCCTTGCCGATCGCGGCGCCCTTCCCGAGCACGGAGTCGCCCGCGACGACGCCACCGAGGATCTCGGCGAGCTGCGACGTGCGGCGGCCGACGCGCACGCGGCGGGCGTCGAGCAGCAGCCCTTCGCCGATCCGTGTACCGAGGATCACGACCGTGTCGCCCTCCATCATCTGCACCGCGCCGACCGGCACGCTCAGCACCTTGGCGCCGCGCGACCCGAAGAGCTCCGCGTCGGCCGTCATCTCGGCGCGCAGGAGGCGCTGCCCTTCGCCGCGGACCGTCGCCCACACCTCGATGGCGCGGCTGAGCGAGTCGACCACCGGCGAGATGCGCGACACGCGCGCCTCGAAGGTACGGCCCGCGTACGCCGGCACGGTGAAGCGCACCGGCACGTCCATCGCGATGCTCGCGACGGCTTCCTCCGGCAGGCGGAGCATCACGCCGAGCCTCCCTTCGCGCGCGACGGTGACGAGCGGCTGTCCGACGAGCACCACCTGCCCCGCCTGCGCGTCGCGGCCGGTGACGACGCCGTCGAAGGGCGAGCGGATCAGCGCGGCGTGTTCCTCGGTGCCCGGCGGCGTGCCGCTGCCGACGAGGTGTTCCACGAACGCCTCGGCGCGCACCAGTTCCGCGCGCGACGCATCGCGGTTGGCACCGGCCGCCGTGCGCGCCGCACGCGTGCGCTCGACTTCCGCGACCGAGACGGCGCGGGCCGCGAGCAGGCGCTCAGCACGGGCCGCCGCCGCATCGGCGACGCTCGCCGCGGAGTCGGCGGAGATCGCAGCCGCGCGCGCCGCGACGATGCGCTGGCGCGCGTCCATCACTTCATGCGAATGGATCACCGCGACGATCTGGCCCTCGCGGACGCGATCGCCGGGGAAGACGCGGATCTCGAGCACGCGCCCTTCGACGATGCTGCCGAGCGGCTGCGTGGCCGAGGGATCGAGACTGACGCGCGCCGGCACATGCCAGGCGTCGCGCCATGCGGCCTCGGTGACGGGCGCGAGTTCGAACTGCCCGATCGCGACCGCCTCGGCCGAGAGCAGTGCCGTGTCGGCGACGGCCGCCGCCTCGGGTGCGGGCTCAGCGGCGTCACCGCCACAAGCGAGCGAACCGACCACGAGCATGGAGACGGGGATCAGGAGCGCCGAACGGCGCACGAGGCGGACGATCACGGAACCTCCACGGCAGGCGCGCCCATGGCGCGCCGCAGGTCAAGTCGGGCAAGAGCGCGGTCGAGCGTGCCGCGCACGAAGGCCGCGCGCGCATCGGCGGCGGCACGGAAGGCATCGAGCAGTTCCACGAGCGAGGCGGCTCCTTCGCGGTACGAAGCCTCGGCGGCCTCGGCCACGACCGCGGCGCGCGCCACGAAGCGCGCATCGAAGCCGCGCGTGCCGGCATCGAGCGCATGCGCCGCCTCGATCGCCGCGCGCACGTCGTTGGAGACGCGGAGTTCGGTGGCACGGCGGTCGGCGGAGGCGATCAGCAGTTCGCCGGCCGATCGTTCGCGGTTGCCACCGTT
>JAYTNC010000467.1:0-2364 GCA_043748515.1 Gemmatimonadota bacterium
GCCGGCGTCACGCTCGACCGCTGGGTGCTCCGCGAACGGCTCGTGAACGAATGGGCCGATCCGCGGGCGATGCGCGCCAAGCTCGCCAACGACCTCAAGCTCGACGCCACCCAGCGCGTCCGGCTCGACTCGATCCTCGACGCCCGCAACCGCCGGTTCGAAGAGCTGATGGCGCCCACGCGCCCGGAGCTCGATTCGGTCACCGTCAACGCGCGCCGGCTGATCCGGGAGCTGCTCACTGCCGAGCAGCAGACCATCTACGACCGGATGCAGCGCGAGCGTGAAGAAGCGCGTCGTCAGGAGAAGAAGCAATGAAGGTGATGGTGAAGGCCGTGGCACTGCTGGCGCTCCCCGTCGCCCTGCTCGCGCAGGACGGCGCGAGTCCGATCACGCTCGACGAAGCGGTGCGGCTCGCGCGGCGCAACGCGCCGGCCGCGGTGCAGGCGCGCAACGCCGTGCGCCAGAGCGCGGTCTCGGCGCGCACCAGCTTCGCCGCCTTCTTCCCGACGCTCAGCTTCAGCTCCGGCGCGAGCCGCTCCGAAGGTGTCGCGCTGCAGCCCGACGGCAGCCTCCGCCCGATCGTCCGTCCCTGGAATGCGAACCACGGACTCAATACCAATCTCGAGATCTTCGACGGCGGGCGCCGCTACTTCAACTACCGGGCGGCGCAGGCCAACGTCGACGCCGCCGAGGCTTCCGAGACCTCACAGAACTTCACGGTCGCGCTCGGCGTGAAGCAGCAGTACTTCGCCGTGCTCGCCGCGCGCGAGCAGGAGAGTGCCGCCGGAAAGCAACTCGAGCAGGCGCAACAGCAGATGCGGGCGGCGGTCGCGCGTGTCGCGGCGGGAGCCGCGACGCGCTCGGATTCCCTCCGCTCCTCGATCCAGGTCGGCAACGCCCAGCTCGCCGTCCTCACCGCGCAGAACGCGCTCGCCTCGGCAAACGCGGCGCTCTCGCGACTCGTCGGTTCGACCGCGATCGTCACGGCCGTCGTCAGCGACACCGCGGACACGGGCGAGCTCTCGATCGCGAACGACGAACTGCTCTCGCTCGCCGAACAAGGTCCGCTCGTCCGGCAGGCCACCTTCCAGCTGGGCGCCGCGAAGCAGT
Source organism: Gemmatimonadota bacterium (assembly GCA_043748515.1). Taxonomy (GTDB): domain Bacteria; phylum Gemmatimonadota; class Gemmatimonadetes; order Gemmatimonadales; family Gemmatimonadaceae; genus Pseudogemmatithrix. The sequence goes on from JAYTNC010000467.1 coordinate 1,111, forward strand.
CGGTGCGCGCCGCCAGGACGCCGTATCTCCCGACCCTCTCGTTGCGATTCGGCGCCAGCTACCAGTCGGGGACCAACGACTTCGCGCTCTGGGGCGACCAGAACAACTTCCAGTACTCGACGAACGTCGCCGTCAGCTATCCGATCTGGAACGGCGGGAGTCGCGAGGAGAGCGTCGTCCGCGCGCGCATCGGCGAGGAGAACGCGAACGCCAGCATGCGTGACGCGCGCCTCAATGGGCGGCAGCAGATGATCCAACAGCTCGGTGCGTTCCGCACCGCGCAGGCGCGCGTCCAGATCCAGCTCGCCTCGGTCACCGCCGGCGAAGAGGACCTCCGCGTCCAGACCGAGCGCTACAACCTCGGCGCCGGCACGCTGCTCGACCTCATCACCTCGCAGTCCACGCTCATCACGGCACGGCAGGCGCTCATCCAGGCCCGCCTCGACGCCCGCACCGCCAAGGCGCAGATCGAAGCCCTCATCGGCCGGGACCTTTGACGTTCGGTCCCCGCCGGCGTCCGATCCGCAGCACTGACCACACGCACCCCACCGGAGTTCCTGTCGTGATCCGCCAGTCCCTGTCGCTCCTCGTGCTCGTCGGCCTCGTCGCCGGTTGCGGCGCCAAGGAGGAGCAGACGCTCACCATCCGCACCGCGCCCGTCGAGCGACGCACCATCGTCGTCCAGGCCGAGGCCACCGGCGTGATCGAGCCGATCAACGTCGTCGAGGTGAAGTCGCGCTCGTCGGGTCAGGTCATCGAGATGCCGATCGAGACGGGTAGCCTCGTCCGTCCGGGCGACCTCATCGTCCAGCTCGACACGCGCGACGTGCAGAACCAGTACGACCAGGCGAAGGCCGATCTCGACGCCGCCGCAAAGCGCCTCGAAGTCTCCGAGTTGCAGAAGAAGCGCTCCGACGACCTCTTCGCCGGCAAGATCATCACCGCGCAGGAGAACGAGACCGCGCAGCTCGACTACACGAACGCCGCCACGGCGATCGTGCGGACGCGCGCCGCGCTCGACCTCGCGCAGCAGCGCCTCGACGACGCCCGCGTGACCGCGCCGGTCCTCGGCACGATCATCGGGAAGCCCGTCGCGCTCGGTCAGGTCATCCAGTCGGGCACGAGCACCGCCGGCGGCGGCACCACCATCGTCACCATGGCCGACCTCACCAAGGTCCGCGCCCGCGCCCTCGTCAACGAGACCGACATCGGCTCGGTGCGCCCCGGCTTCGAGGCGACCGTCATCGTCGACGC
>JAYTNC010000468.1:0-3736 GCA_043748515.1 Gemmatimonadota bacterium
CGGCTCAACGCGGGCGCGATGCCGCTGCGCCCCGAGCTCAACACCGCGGCGGATCTCGTGGGCGCGGCGCTGCAGCGCCTCGAGGTGGCCCGCACCGCCGGACGCGTGCAGGTGGACCCGTTCGACGAGGACGGGATCGAGCCGCTGACCGGCCGGTTCGACTTCGTGCAGTCGCTGCGAAGCCTCGAGAACCTGCTCGAGAACGCGCTCAAGTACGCGCCGATCGCATCTTCGGTGCGACTGCGGGTGACGCGCCAGGGCGAGGCGCTCGAGTTCCAGATCGCCGACCATGGCCCGGGCATCGCGCCGGCGGAGCGGGAGCGGGTGTTCGAACCGTTCTACCGGAGTCCGGGGACGCCACCGGACACCGGCGGCACCGGGCTCGGGCTCGCGATCGCGCGGCGCCTCGCCCGCGAACAGGGGGGCGACGTGCGGTTCCTGCCGCGCGAGGGCGGCGGCAGCATCTTCATCCTCTCGCTCCCGGCCGTCGGCGCGCCCTGAAGCCCCGAGCGGCCGTCGATCCGGACGCTACGCCGTCTTGAGTGCCTCGACGATCGCAGCGAGCGACGCCCGGGCGTCGCCGTACAGCATGCGAGAGTGCTCCCGGTAGAAGAGCGCGTTGTCGATGCCGGCGAACCCCACACTGCGTCCGCGCTTGAGGATGACCGCGAGCCGCGCACGATCGGCGTCGAGGATCGGCATGCCGAAGATCGGCGAGGACGGGTCCTCTCGCGCTGCCGGATTCACGACGTCGTTCGCCCCGACGATGAGCGCGACGTCGGTCGACGGGAATCCGTCGTTCGCCTGTTCGAGCTCGATCATCCGGTCGTAGGGCACGTTCGCCTCGGCGAGGAGGACGTTCATGTGTCCCGGCATGCGCCCCGCGACCGGGTGGATCGCGAAGACCACGTCCACCCCGCGCGCGATCAGCTCGTTGGCGACGGTCTGCAGTTCGCGCTGCGCCTGCGCGACCGCGAGTCCGTAGCCGGGGATGATCGTGACTCGGCGCGCATACGCGAGCGAGACGGCCAGATCCTCGACCGACATCTGTCGGGGATCGTGCCCTGGACCGTCCCCTCCAGAGCCGGCCGCCGCCACCGCGCCGAACCCTCCGAAGAGCACGCTCGCGATCGAGCGATTCATGGCCTTGCTCATCAACACCGTGAGCAGCGTGCCCGAGGCGCCGACGAGCATGCCGGCGACGATCAGCATCTCGTTGTTGAGCACGAGTCCCGTCACGGCCGTCGCGAGACCGGTGAGCGAGTTCACGACGGAGATCACGACGGGCATGTCGCCGCCGCCGATCGGCAGTGTGCCGGTGGCGCCGAGCACGAGGGAGAGCGCGAGCACGGCCCAGAGCGCGTTGAGTCCGCCGCCGCCCATGACCATGGACCAGCCCAACACGAGCAGTGCGGCGACGACGCCGATGTTCACGCCACGGAGCAATCGCGGGCGCAGCGGTGCCGACGAGAGCAGCTCCTGCAGCTTCGCGAACGCGACGAGACTGCCGCTCAGCGAGACCGCGCCGATCGCCGTGCCGAGGAAGATGGCGACGCTCAGGCCCACCGGCACGTGCGGTTCGCGGAGGACGCGCACGTACTCGGCGATGGAAACGAGGGCGGCCGTCGCGCCGCCGGCGCCGTTGAAGAGCGCGACCATCTGCGGCATCGCGGTCATCGCGACGCGCCGCGCCGAGAGCACGCCGACGGCGGCGCCCAGCGGCAGGGCGATGAGGATGGTCGTGTACGAGACGACGTCCTTGTGCAACAGCGTCGCGACGAGTGCGACGAACATGCCGGCCGCGGCCATGCGATTGCCCTTGCGCGCGGTGCGCGGCGAGCTGAGTTCGCGGAGCCCTATGATGAAGAGCAGCGTCGCGACGATGTAGCTGAGCGCGACGACCGTGTCGCGCAGTTCGGGGACGTTCATGTGTCGCTCGGCGCTTTCTTGAACAGGTCGAGCATGCGGTCGGTGACGGCGAAGCCGCCGAAGACGTTCGCGGCGCCGAGGAAGACGGCGACGAAGGCGAACGCGTGCAGCAGCGGCGTGTCGGCGTGCCCGGCGACGAGCATCGCACCGAGCAGGATGATGCCGTGGATCGCGTTGGTGGCGGACATCAGCGGCGTGTGCAGCACGGCCGGCACGCGCGCGATCACCTCGAAGCCGACGAAGATCGCGAGCAGGAACACGTACAGAGCGAGTGTGACTTCGCGGGTCATGAGCATCCTCGGGGGGAACGCAGGTGCCTTCTCTCGGCACGAAAGCTCCCCGGGGTCGGCGCGACCGACCAGCGGGGCCGCGCTAAAATCGCGCTAAAACCATCGTCGCCGACTGGAACTCGTGAGGGGAAACCTTCGACCTTGTGCGGTCATTCCTGACGTCACATCTGAGGCGGAGGCCCTGTGGCAGGCTCGCTCTTCCGGACGAAGTCCATCGATCTTCTCATCGCCGACAGTGCGGACACGGGTGAGAACTCCCTGAAACGCACGCTCGGTCCGTGGGCGCTCGTCGCGCTCGGCATCGGTGCGATCATCGGCGCGGGCCTGTTCGTGCGCACGGCCGCCGGCATCGCCGATCGCGCCGGCCCGTCGGTCACGCTCGCCTTCATGGTCGCGGGCCTCGGCTGCGCCTTCGCGGGACTCTGCTACGCCGAGTTCGCGAGCATGATCCCGATCGCGGGGAGCGCATACACGTACTCCTATGCGACGATGGGCGAGTTCATCGCCTGGATCATCGGCTGGGACCTCGTGCTGGAGTACGCGGTGGCCGCCGCGACGGTCGCCATCGCCTGGTCCGAGTACCTCAACAAGGTGCTCGAGTTCGTCGGGCTGAGCATACCGTATCAATGGTACCACTCGCCGTTCGAGGTCTCGGCGACGGGCGTACAGGGTGTGATGAACATCCCTGCGGTCGTCATCCTCGCGCTGCTCTCGGCCGTGCTGGTGCGCGGCACCAAGGAATCGGCCCTGCTCAACGGGATCATCGTGGTCGTGAAGCTCGCGATCGTGCTGCTCGTGATCGTGATCGGCTGGGGCTTCATCAACCCGGCCAATCACACGCCCTACATCCCCGCGGCGACGACGTATGTGAGCCCCAGCGGCATCACGCACAACTACGGCGGCCTCCTGGGGATCCTCGGCGCGGCCGGCGTGGTCTTCTTCGCCTTCATCGGGTTCGACGCCGTCTCGACCGCGGCTCAGGAAGCGAAGAATCCCAAGCGCGACATGCCGATCGGCATCCTCGGCTCGCTCGTGGTCTGCACGGTGCTGTACATCCTGTTCGCCCATGTGCTCAGCGGCGTCGCGACCGTCGAGGACTTCCGCAGCCAGGGCCGTGAAGCCTCGGTGACGTACGCGATCCTCACCTACATGCCGGGGTACGGCTGGCTCGCGAAGTCGGTCACGGTGGCGATCCTCGCGGGCTTCTCGTCGGTGATCCTCGTCATGCTCCTCGGCCAGTCGCGCGTGTTCTACACGATGAGCCGCGACGGGCTCGTGCCGAAGGTGTTCTCGGTCCTGCACCCGAGGTTCCGCACGCCGTACAAGTCGAATCTCATCTTCTTCATCTTCACGGCCGTCGTCGGCGCGTTCGTGCCCGGGGACATCGTCGGCGAGATGACGAGCATCGGCACGCTGTTCGCGTTCATCCTCGTCTGCGCCGGCGTCTGGATCATGCGGGTGCGGCGCCCGGACGTTCCGCGCGGGTTCACGGTGCCGGCGTTGCCGCTGGTGTCGAC
>JAYTNC010000469.1:0-7638 GCA_043748515.1 Gemmatimonadota bacterium
CCCCTCTCCCCCCCCTCTGCATCCCTCTCCCCCCCCTCCGCGTCCCGCATAGATTGTGACGGCATGGAGATAAGCGTTCTGCTCTTCGCCAGCTGGGCCGACGCCCTCGGCCCCGCTGTGACCGTCACCGTCCCCGCCTCCGCGACCGTTCGTGACGTCCTGGAGGCGGTGCAGGCGCGCGCCGAGGGTCGGGCCCTCCCCAAGCCGCTCGTGGCCGTGAATCACCGCTACGCGAAGCCGGAGAGCCCCGTGCGCGCCGGTGACGAGATCGCGCTCATTCCGCCCGTCGCGGGGGGCTGAGCGCGTGCGGACCGCCGTCGTGGACCATCCGCTCGATCCTGCCGCGCTCCTCGCCGAGGTCGCGAGCACCGATGCCGGGGCGAGCACGCTCTTCGTGGGCACCGTGCGCAGCGTGAACGAGGGGAAGGGCGTCACCGGCATCGACTACTCCGCCTACGGGCCGATGGCCGAGTCGGAGATGGCCGCAATCGCCGCCGAGGCCGCAGATCGGTTCGGGGCGATCCGGGTCGTGGTCGAGCACCGAGTGGGCGCGCTCGCACTCGGCGAGGCGAGCATCATCATCGCCGTGTCGCATGCGCGCCGCGCGCCCGCGATGGACGCGCAACGCTACCTGATCGAGGAGATCAAGAAGCGCGTGCCGGTGTGGAAGCGCGAGCACTATGTGAATGGCACGCGCGAGTGGGTCGATCCGACGGGCGCCGCGGACGTCGTGACCACCGCGGCTGCCGCGACCGCAGGCGGTGCGGCGTGAGCACCGCGAACGCCCCGTCCGCTTCCGGCCACGCGCCGGCGCTGCGCGATCAGCACGGCCGCTCGATCGAGTATCTGCGGATCTCGATCACCGACCGATGCAACTTCCGTTGCGTCTACTGCATGCCGGAGACCGGACTCGACTGGCTGCCGAAGCAGGACATCCTCTCGTACGAGGAGATCGTCGGCGTCGTGCGCCAGCTCGCGCCGCTCGGCCTGCGACGCCTGCGCATCACCGGTGGCGAACCGACGATCCGTCCCGACCTGGTCACGCTCGTGCGGCAACTCCGGGCGGTCGACGGCATCGAGGACATCGCGCTCTCGACGAACGGCGTGAAGCTGCCGGCGATGTCCGGCGATCTCAAGGCGGCGGGACTCGATCGCGTGAACATCTCGGCCGACTCGCTGCGTCCGGAGCGGATCGCGGCGATCGCGCGTCGTGACCTGGGCTTCGCGCCGGTGGTGGCCGCGCGCGCGGCGATCGACGCCGGGCTCGATCCGGTGAAGCTCAACGTGGTGGTGATGCGCGGCATCAACGACGACGAGGTCGAGGACTTCGCGCGGCTCACACTCGAGATGCCGGTGCACGTGCGGTTCATCGAGCTCATGCCGGTCGGCGAGATGGCGCACCTCACGAGCGATCACATCGTGCCGAGCGACGAAGTGCTCGCCCGCGCCGCCCGGCACGGCGCGCTCGCGCCGGCGGATGGCCCTGCGCGCGGCAACGGACCGGCGACGTACTATCGGTTCGCCGATGCTCCCGGGACGATCGGCGTGATCACGCCGATGACGCACACGTACTGCGGCACCTGCAACCGCGTGCGCCTCACGGCCGACGGGCGGCTCAGGACGTGCCTGTACGGCGATCACGAGGTGAACCTGCGCGACCCGCTGCGGCGCGGCGAGGCGCTGGAACCGCTGTTCCGGCAGGCGCTGGCGGAGAAGCCGCTGGAGCACGACCTGTTGCAGCTCAAGGTCGGTGGGCTCAGAGCGCTCTCGCAGGTCGGGGGCTGAACGACCATGCCGTAGGAGACCCGGCGGTGTACGCCGCACCCTCTGCGGTGGACACGGTTCGGAGTTTACCCACTCCGCCGACCCGACTAGTTTGCTGGGACGAGCAGTACCCCAACATTCCGAAACGGTCTCCTCAAATGGTGAACAAGATCACGGTCGTCGGTGCCGGCAACGTCGGCGCCACCGCGGCCCAGCGCATCGCCGAGAAGGAACTCGCCCGCACCGTGGTGATGGTGGACGTGGCCGAGGGAGTGCCGCAGGGAAAGGGACTCGACCAGTGGCAGTCGGCGCCGATCGAGGGATTCGACTCCCGCGTGATCGGCACGAATGGCTACGACGAGACGGTCGACTCCGACATCGTCGTGATCACCGCTGGCATCGCCCGCAAGCCGGGCATGTCGCGTGACGACCTCCTGAACACGAACGCCGGCATCGTGAAGTCGGTGAGCGAGAACATCAGGAAGACGTCGCCGAACGCGATCGTCATCGTGGTATCGAATCCGCTCGACGTGATGTGCTGGGTCGCGAAGGAAGCGACCGGCTTCCCGCGCGAGCGCGTGATCGGCATGGCCGGCGTGCTTGACACGGCGCGTTACCGCGCCTTCCTCGCGACCGCGCTCGACGTGAGCGTGCGGGACATCCAGGCGATGGTGCTAGGCGGCCACGGCGACACGATGGTCCCGCTCATCTCCTACACCACCGTCAGCGGAATCCCGATCACGCAGCTGATGGACAAGACGACGCTCGATGCGATCGTCGACCGCACGCGCAACGGCGGCGCCGAGATCGTGAAGTTCCTCAAGACCGGCTCGGCGTACTACGCGCCGTCGTCGGGCGCGGTGCAGATGGTCGAGGCGATCGTGAACGACCAGAAGCGCATCCTCCCGTGCTCGGCCTGGCTCGACGGCGAGTACGGCATGAAGGGACACTTCCTCGGCGTCCCGGTGAAGCTCGGCCGCAAGGGCATCGAGAAGATCCTCGAGGTGACGCTCACCGGCGACGAGCGCGCGGCGCTCGAGAAGAGCGCCGCCGCGGTGCTTGAGCCGATGTCGGTCATCAAGACGTGAGCTTGCTGCTGAAGTTCTGGGGTTCCACCGTCGGCAAGAAGGTCGTGATGGCCGTGACGGGGCTCATCCTCGTCGGGTTCGTGATCGGCCACATGCTCGGGAACCTGCAGATGTTTCGGGGCGCCGACGCGATGAACCGCTACGCCGCGTTCCTCAAGAGCACGGGGGAACTGCTCTGGGTCGTGCGCGGCGGACTCCTCGCCGCCGCGGTGCTGCACATCGTCTCGGCGTACCAGCTCACGATGATCAACCGCGCGGCGCGCCCCACCGACTACGCGAAGCGCGAGCCGCAGGTCTCCACGCTCGCCTCGCGCACCATGCGCATCGGCGGCGTGGTCCTCGCGCTCTTCATCGTCTACCATCTGGGCCACTTCACGGTCGGCACATTCCACCCCGCGTTCAGCCACACGGGCGTGTACGGCAACGTGATCATCGGCTTCCAGACCTGGTGGGTGGTGCTCTTCTACGTGGTCGCGATGGCGGCGCTCGGCATGCACCTGTTCCACGGGTTCTGGGCGGGGTTCCGCACGCTCGGCTTGCAGAAGCGCTCGGCGAGCCCGATCCAGCGCTCGGCCGCGCTCTGGGTGGCCATCATCGTCTGGGCAGGATTCACGGCGATCCCGGTCGCCGTCCTGCTCGGCATCCTCAACTAGGCGCCGGGAACTCCCCATGACCATCAAGCTCGACGCCAGTATCCCCGCCGGCCCGCTGGCCGGGAAGTGGGACAAGCACCGCTTCGACATGAAACTGGTGAACCCCGCCAACAAGCGGAAATACTCCGTGATCGTGGTGGGCTCCGGCCTCGCCGGCGCCTCGGCGGCCGCGTCGCTCAGCGAACTCGGCTACCACGTGAGCTGCTTCTGCTATCAGGAGTCGCCGCGGCGCGCGCACTCGATCGCCGCGCAGGGCGGGATCAACGCCGCCAAGAACTACCGCAACGACGGCGATTCGGTGCAGCGGCTCTTCTACGACACCATCAAGGGTGGCGACTACCGCTCCCGCGAGGCGAATGTGTACCGCCTCGCGCAGGTCTCGGTGGACATCATCGACCAGTGCGTGGCGCAGGGTGTACCGTTCGCGCGTGAGTACGGGGGTCTGCTGGCGAACCGTTCGTTCGGCGGGGCGCAGGTGTCGCGCACCTTCTATGCCCGCGGACAGACGGGGCAGCAGCTGCTGCTCGGCGCGTATCAGGCGTTGGAGAAGGAGATCGCGGGCGGCGGCGTGAAGATGTACGGGCGCCATGAGATGCTCGAGCTCGTCGTCGTCGACGGCAAGGCGCGCGGCATCATCGTGCGCGACATGGTCACCGGCGAGATCGAGTCGCACGTGGCCGACGCGGTGATCCTCGCGACGGGCGGTTACGGCAACGTCTACTACCTGTCGACCAACGCGATGGGCTGCAACGTCACCGCGACCTACCGCGCGCACAAGAAGGGCGCGGCCTTCGCCAACCCCTGCTTCACGCAGATCCACCCGACCTGCATCCCGGTCGCGGGCGAGTACCAGAGCAAGCTGACGCTCATGTCGGAGTCGCTGCGCAACGACGGCCGCGTCTGGGTGCCGAAGACGCGCGAGGACTGCGGCAAGGAGCCGTCGCAGATCGCCGAGGAGGATCGCGACTACTACCTCGAGCGGAAGTACCCGAGCTACGGCAACCTCTCGCCGCGCGACATCGCGTCGCGCGCCGCGAAGGAAGCCTGCGACGACGGGCGCGGCGTGGGCCCCGGCGGCCTGGGCGTGTACCTCGACTTCGCCGATGCGATCAAGCGACTCGGCCGGCCGCTGATCGAGGAGCGCTACGGCAACCTCTTCGAGATGTACCAGCGCATCACCGACGAGGACCCGTACACGCGTCCGATGCGCATCTACCCGGCCGTGCACTACACGATGGGCGGCCTCTGGGTGGACTACAACCTGATGAGCTCGATTCCCGGTCTGCACGTGCTCGGCGAAGCGAACTTCTCGGACCATGGCGCCAACCGGCTCGGCGCGAGCGCGCTCATGCAGGGCCTCGCCGACGGCTACTTCGTGATCCCGTACACCATCGGCGATTACCTCGCGAGCAACAAGCTCGAGAAGGTGACGACCGACCATCCCGAGTTCCAAGCGGCGCAGGCCGCGGTCGAGGAGCGCACAAAGAAGCTCCTCTCGATCAACGGCACGCGCACGGTGGACTCGTTCCACCGCGAGCTCGGCCGGATCATGTGGGACAAGTGCGGCATGGCGCGCGACGCGGCCGGCCTCAAGCAGGCGCTCGAGGAGATCCCGAAGTTGCGCGAGGAGTTCTGGCGCAACGTGAAGGTCCCGGGCACCGGCGCCGAGCTGAACCAGTCGCTCGAGAAGGCGGGCCGCGTGGCCGACTTCCTCGAGTTCGGCGAGCTGATGTGCCTCGACGCGCTGCACCGCGAGGAGAGCTGCGGCGGCCACTTCCGCACCGAGCACCAGACGGAGGATGGCGAGGCGAAGCGCGACGACGAGCGGTTCGCGTACGTGGCGGCCTGGGAGTATGCCGGGGAGGGGAAGGCCCCGATCCTGAACAAGGAACCGCTCGAATTCGAGAACGTCCACCTGAGCACGCGGAGCTACAAGTGAGCGGGTCCGGTAGCGGAAAGCCGATGAACCTCACGCTGCATGTGTGGCGCCAGAGCGGCGCGAACGCGGCCGGGAAGATCGTGGACTATCCGGCGAAGGGCGTCAGCCCGGAGATGAGCTTCCTCGAGATGCTCGACGTCGTCAACGAAGGGCTGATCGAGGGCGGCCAGGATCCGATCGCGTTCGACCACGACTGTCGCGAGGGGATCTGCGGGTCGTGCGGCGTGATGATCAACGGCGCCGCGCACGGCCCGATGAAGGCGACGACGGCCTGCCAGCTGCACATGCGCAGCTTCAAGGATGGCGACGACATCTGGATCGAGCCCTGGCGCGCGAAGGCGTTCCCGGTGGTGAAGGACCTCATCGTCGACCGCAGCGCGTTCGACCGCATCATCCAGGCGGGCGGCTTCATCAGCGCCCCGACGGGGACGCCGCAGGACGCGAACGCCCTGCCGATCAGCAAGCCCGACGCCGACCTCGCGATGGACAACGCGGCCTGCATCGGCTGCGGCGCCTGCGTGGCCGCCTGCCCGAACGCGTCGGCCTCGCTCTTCACGTCGGCGAAGATCACGCACCTCGCGGTGCTGCCGCAGGGCCAGCCCGAGCGCTCCAAGCGCGCGCTCGCGATGGTCGAGACGATGGACCTCGAGGGATTCGGCGGGTGCACCTTGTTCGGCGAGTGCCAGGAAGCGTGCCCGAAGGGGATCTCGATCGACGCGATCATGCAGATGAACCGCGACTACATCGTGGCGAGCGCGACGAAGGTGGACATGACGGAGTGGGCCGGCTCGGCCTGATCGTTCACGGCAAGGATGCCATTTGCGCCGCGGGAGTGCGAGATTTCGCGCCATGGCACTCCCTTCGATGTATCGCACTCTGCCCGCGGCCCGCCGCGTGGCGCTGCTCACGACGCTCATCTCCGCGCGCAAGGACTCGCGCGCGCTCTTCATCCAGCGACTCGTCGCGCGCGGTGGCGGCTTCCGCGCCGTCACGCTCATGACCTGGCCCGCCGCCAGGCTCGCATCCGAGGTCGTGCGCATGAACGCGCAGTCGGCCGAGGACGAGATCGACCTGCTGCAGGCGCTCTATGTGGATGTCGAGCCGGCGATCCAGGAGGCCTTCCTCAAGGCGGCCGGCGTGAAGGCCGAGGGCGCCGTGATCGACGAGGCGCTCGAGCCGCCGTATGCGCAGGCGGATGCCGTCGCGAAGGCCGCGGCGCTCGTGCATTCAGAGTTCGGCGAAGACGGCATGCACTACCTGCGCACGATCGCGCGGTACAACCCGTCGGCCTGGCCGGGCATCGAGACGGTCGTCGCGGGGCTGCTGCCGGCGGCCTAGCAGCTCTCGCGTCGCGGTCTGCGGCAGTCGCCTTTCGGTCTGCTGCAGTCGCGTTTCAGCCGGCGGCAGTCGCTGTCGGAGTGTCGCTTGGGAACGTGCCCGATGGCTGCTAGGGCGTTCCAGTCAGGAAGGTCGTGGTCTGAACGCCGTCGCTGCAGGCGATCCGCAGCGCGGTGCGCGGATCACGCGGCAGTACGAGGCGCGCGGTCCGCGCGCTGCCCAGCACGGCCCCCGTGCGGGCATCCTGCACGACGATCGCGGCGGAGGGCGCGGGGCAGGTCACCTCGCGTCCCGATCCGTTCGCCGTCGACCGCACGGCACCCGTGCCGTCGACGAGGAGCGCGTCCCGCGGCCGCTCGCGGCGGGCGCTCCCGCGCGGACCACGCACGACGATCGCCTCGAGCTGTGAGAGGGCCGCGTCGTCGAGCGGGACCGCGATCGCGAAGGGGCGGAGCACGGCGTCGTGGTCGAGCGTCGCCAGTGCGAACCGACGCGTGAAGAGCGATCGCCCGGCCGCGTCGAAGCCCTCGACCACATGATCGTCCCCCGACGAGGCGCCGGCTGAGACCGAAGCGTCGGCGAGGTCCAGGGTGACCGCCGGCTCGAGCGTGATCTCGGCGCCGCGTGCCTGGCCGCGGACGAGCAGTGTGCGCGAGGTCCCTGCGCCCGCCGCCGACCGCACGCTGGGGCTCACTGAGGCGGAACCGGCGCTCATCGCGGCGGTCGTCGTGCCGCGGAACCCGAGGATCCCCGAGTACGTGTACCGGCTCATCCAGACCGGGTTGCAATAGCCCATCACGTCGCCCGTCGACTGTGGCACCGCCGGCGCGGACGTCGTGAGTCCATTCTCCCACGC
>JAYTNC010000470.1:0-2110 GCA_043748515.1 Gemmatimonadota bacterium
TGGAGTGCCCAGCTGTTCGTACCAGTAGCGGGGGCGGGATTTGAACCCGCGACCTTCGGGTTATGAGCCCGACGAGCTACCAGGCTGCTCCACCCCGCGCCAGTGGAGGGAATAATAGGCGGCGAACCCGAAAACACAAGCGGGGCACCCCACCCGATTCGCACCTCGTTCACCGCTCGAGCGAGTCCGCCGGGTCCACGAACCGGTACAGGATCTCCTTGTCCCCCTGCACCATCCCGAACTCCTCCCGCGCGATCCGCTCCTGCGTCGCCGGGTCGCTCTCAACGGCCTTCTTCTGGAGCTTGAGCGACTCGACGGCCTTCGCGAGCGAGTCCACCACGGCCCGCTCACGCGCGAGCTGCCGCCGCTGTCGGAGCAGGTCGGTCGTGCCGTACTCCCCGCCCTGCACCGCGAACGCCACCACCGCCAGAGCGAAGCACACCATCACCACCCGACCGACGATCTGCTTGTTGGTCAACGGCGCGCCGGGCGCACGCTTGGACTGGGACCTCCCGGTCCCAGTCCGCGCCGCACCCGACTTCTTCGCGGCCACGCCGGCGCCCCGACTCAGTCTTCGAGGCCGTAGATCGCGCCGCCCGGGAACTCGGCGTCGGCACCAAGGTCCGCCTCGATGCGCAGCAGCTGGTTGTACTTCGCCACGCGATCGGTGCGGCTCGCCGAGCCCGTCTTGATCTGGCCGGCGTTCGTCGCGACCGAGAGGTCGGCGATGAACGTGTCCTCGGTCTCGCCCGAACGGTGCGAGATGATCGAGCGGTAGCCGTTGCGGCTCGCCATCTCGATGGTCTCGAGCGTCTCGGTGAGCGTGCCGATCTGGTTGAGCTTCACGAGGATCGCGTTGCCGATCTCCTCGTCGATGCCGCGGCTCAGCAGGTCCATGTTCGTGCAGAAGATGTCGTCGCCCACCAGCTGCACGCGGTCGCCGAGCTTCTCGGTGAGGTACGCCCAGCCCTTCCAGTCGCCCTCCGAAAGACCGTCCTCGATCGACACGATCGGATACTTGTTGAGCCACTTCGCATACATCTCCACCATCTGCTCGGCGGTCTTCGTGCCGGCGCCGCTCTTCTTGAAGGTGTACTTCCCCTTCACGAACAGTTCGCTCGCCGCGCAGTCGAGCGCGATCGCGATCTGCGTGCCCGGGTCGTAGCCGGCGGCGGTGATCGCTTCCATCACGACCTGCAGCGCCTCTTCGTCGCTCTTCAGGTCCGGCGCGAAACCGCCCTCGTCGCCCACGCCGGTCGAGAGCTTCCGCTTGACCAGCACCTTCTTGAGAGCATGGAACACCTCGGCGCCCATCCGCAGCGCCTCCGAGAAGCTCTCGGCGCCCACCGGCACGATCATGTACTCCTGGAAATCGACCGTGTTGGTCGCGTGCGCGCCGCCGTTGAGGATGTTCATCATCGGCACCGGGAGCGTGCGCGCCATCGGGCCGCCGAGGTACTTGTGCAGCGGGAGGTCGACGCTCGCGGCGGCGGCACGCGCCGCGGCCATCGAGACGGCGAGCATCGCGTTGGCGCCGAGCTTCGACTTGTTCGCGGTGCCGTCGAGCGCGATCATCGCGCGGTCGATGGTCAACTGCTCCGTCACGTCGAGGCCGATGAGCTCGGGCTCGATGTACTTGGTGACGTTCATGACCGCCTTGCGCACGCCCTTGCCGAGATAACGCTTGGCGTCGCCGTCGCGCATCTCGTTGGCCTCGTGCTCGCCGGTCGAGGCGCCGCTCGGCACCGCCGCGCGGCCGTAGGTGCCGTCTTCGAGGATGACGTCGGCTTCGACGGTGGGATTGCCGCGCGAGTCGAGGATCTCGCGGGCCTGGATGCCGAGGATGATTGACATGGGGTCAGGATGAAGGCTGAAGGATGGATGATGGAAGATAGTGCGGACCGACGATCCTACGCGCCGCGGAACGGCGGCGAGGCGATGCCGTACTCCTGCAACAGGCACTCGGCCATCGCCTCGTAACTCTTCCGCGCGAGTTCGTCGCGGTCGTCGTAGCCGAGCCCCACGGTCGGGATCGCCGGGAGATAGTGCATGTGGATCGTGCCGGGGAACACCTTGAACTCGCCCTTGCGCTGCCGCTCGAGCGCGCCGT
>JAYTNC010000471.1:0-9094 GCA_043748515.1 Gemmatimonadota bacterium
AGCAGCATGACCCGCAGCTTCTTGTCGGCGAGGTACCCGTCGGCGGTGGTGACCGCGACGCCGATCTCGATGTGCGCCTCGATCACCGAGATCGCGCGCGTGGCCGCGTCGACGTGCACGAGCGCGATGTGCGAGAAGTTGCCCGGGTAGTCGTTGCCGCGCGCGATGAGCGCCGACGTGGGATGCACACCGCGCGAGACGAGGATGTCGCCCGAGTGCAACTCGGCGCCGTCCGACGTCGCGGACGGCGTCGCCGACGGCACGTCGGAGCCGAGCAGGAGCGCGCGCGCGCGTGCGTGTCGGCATCGCGGCACAATGCGCACAAAATGCGCGCGGCTTGCGCTGCACGCCTCCCGCTCCGATGGTTCGATACTGAGCACACGTCCCGCATCGCCGGAGCATCACCATGGACCAGCCACATCCCGCACGCACCACCTCGTCGTCCCCGGGCAACTCGGCGGAGGGTCAGTGCGCGGATCTACTCGAGGGCGTCGATCTCGCGCCCGAGGTCCGGGCGCAGGCGCTCGCGATCGTGACGCGCGACGCGGCGGCCAGGCGCGAGCTCGTCGCGCACCACCCGCACCGCTTCTGGGACCAGGTCGCGATGATCGCGACGCGCGACGCGGCCGTCCGCGAGCTGCTGAACACCGACGCGCAGCGGGCGCGCTTCGACGCGAACGTGGCGCGCTGGAACAGGATCCGCAGCGGAGGCCCCTGATCAGCTGGACGACATATTGACGCCATGGTACTTGTCCAGCAAATCTCTGGTCTGAATAGGACTGTAGGAACGAATACGCGGAACGGTTGTTAGACGGTCACTGAACGGCGCGAAGTGGAAGCCTGCGCAGATCGCCAGGCCTGTTCGCGCCGAATGTCCGACAACCTCTCAGGAGCCCGTTCCATGCGTATCAAGTCGCTCATGCTCGCCGCCGCCCTCGTCGTCGCGCCGGTCGCCGCCGCCTCGGCCCAGATGGCCGGTCAGATGGCCGCCCCGACCAAGGACATCGTCACGACCGCGGTGGAGGCGGGTTCGTTCAAGACGCTCGCCGCCGCGCTGCAGGCCGCCGGCCTCGTCGCCACGCTCCAGGGCCCCGGCCCGTTCACCGTGTTCGCCCCGACCGATGCGGCTTTCGCCAAGCTCCCGGCCGGCACGGTCGAGGCGCTGCTCAAGGACAAGGCGAAGCTGACCGCGATCCTCACGTACCACGTGGTCGCTGGCAGGGTCGAGGCCAAGGACGTCGTGAAGCTCACGTCGGCCACGACGGTCAACGGCGCCCCGGTGACGGTGAAGGTCGTCAACGGCAAGGTCCTGATCAACAACGCGACCGTGACGGCCGCCGACGTGCAGGCCTCGAATGGCGTGATCCACGTGATCGACACGGTGATCCTGCCGCCCATGTAAGACGAAGGACGAATGGTGGAGGATGCAAGAGACCCGAAACGAGAACTCCCCCGGCGCGATTCACTCGCGTCGGGGGAGCCCTCGTTCCTGCACCGCTCCGCTCACATCACCTACACCTGCCGGCTCGGTGCAACGACGTTCTCGATCGGGCTGAGCGCGCCGTGCTAGCGGAGATAGCGGAACATGCCGATGAGGCCGACCACCGCGCCGGCGATGGCGATGATCTGGCCGCCGTCGCCGCCGACCGAGAGGCCGACGATCAACGCGGTGCCGCCGACGATCATCATCGCGACGTTCGTGCCATTGCCCATGCTCTGCTCCTGCTGCGGCACGAAATCGGCCGACGCGCTCGTTGCCAGCGACGAGGAGATCCCGGCCTGCACGGCCACCGGGCCGTCGGTGTTCTGCTGCGCGGCCACCGAGGCCGGGACGAGCGCGATCGCGAGCACGAGGCCGGCGAACGCCATCACGGTGCGGAAGGTGTTGCTGATCATCTGGAACATCTCCTGGGACGCGACTCGCGCATCCCGGCGGGGTGAGGCGCGCGGCGGACGCCGCGCACCGTGGGATCGTCTGCGCTAGCGCGTGGTCGCGCCGGCGAAGATCGCGACTTCGATGCGGCGATTGGCCTGACGGCCGGCTTCGGTCTCGTTCGTCGCGACGGGCTCGAGCTCGCCGCGGCCCGACGCCTTCATGCGCGTGGACCCGATGCCCTGCGTGCCCAGGTACCAGCTCGCCGAGTTGGCGCGGCGGGCCGAGAGATCCTGATTGTAGGCCGTGCTGCCGAGCGCGTCGGTGTGCCCGACGACGAGCAGCTCGGTGTTCGGGTACTTCTTCAGGCTCGTCGCGAGGTTCTGCAGGTTGCGCGCGGCTTCCGAGCGGATCGCGTCGGAGTCGAAGTCATAGAGCAGGCCCGACGCGAAGGTGATCTGGATGCCTTCGCCGACGCGCTCGATGGTCGCGCCCGGGATCTCGAGCCGGAGCTCCTTCGCCTGCTGGTCCATCTGGTGGCCGATGACGGCACCGGCCGTGCCGCCGATCACCGCGCCGATGATCGCGCCGCGCGCGGTCGAACCGGTCTGGTTGCCGACGACGCCGCCGACGGCGGCACCCGCGGCCGCGCCGATGACGGCGCCGTTGCCCTTGTTGCTGAAGGCCGCGCACGAGGCGCCAGCGACGACGAGCAGGGCGAGCGACGCGATACGGGTCGTGCTCTTGAGTGTGGCGTTGATGCGCATGGAGAATCCCGGTGGGAAGGAGATCAGAGGACCTTGCGACCCGAAACGAGTCGGATGATCAGGACGATCAGGGCGATCACGAGCAGCAGGTGGATCAGGCTGCCCGACACGAACCCGCCGAGGAAGCCGAGGGCCCAGAGGATGACGAGGACGATGATGATGGTTTCGAGCATGACGGTCTCCTGGAGGGAAGTCGATGCGGTCTAGGAACGCTTGCGTGTGGCGCCGACGATGACGAGCGCGGTCCCGGCGACGAGCGCGAGCCCGGCGGCCCAGGGGCGGATCGGGTGACGCTCTTCGGCGCTGATCTTGAGCCCGCCGATGTTCACGACCTCGCGGCGCGAGGTGATGTACCCGCCCTCGAGGAGGACGTAGGCGCCGCCGACGAGCAGGGCGATGCCGAGGATGATCGACAGCGTGAGTGACTTCATGTGCCTCTCGCGGTGGGAGGATGCGAGCACACCCCCGGCGGGACCGCCGGAGGTGCGTCGCACATGCTGCTTACGGCTTGACGAGGTACGGGTCGGCGATCAGGAGGCGGAACTGACCGCGACGGTTGGCCGCGTTCGCCACATCGCCCGGGCCTTCAACGAGCAGGTTCTGCTCGCCGCGGGTCGTGATCTCGATGCGGTTCGCCGCGACACCCTCCGAGACCAGGAAGTCCTTGGCTGCGGTCGCCCGACGGAAGCCGAGCGCCATGTTGTAGGCGTCGGTGCCCGGCGAGCTGGCATAGCCGGTGATCACGATGCGCATGTCCGGGTTGGCGTTGAAGATCGCGACCTTGTCGCGCAGGATCGCGCGGGACACGTCGTCGAGGTCGGACTTGTCGCGCTCGAAGTTGATCATCTCGAGCATGGTGGCGAGCGCGGCCACCGACGACGGGTCCATCGCCATCACCGGGTTGCGGCGGAGCGAGTCCCGCAGCGCGTTGTAGCTCGCTTCGAGCGCCCGGAGGCGACGCGTCTCGGCGGCGCTGACCGAGTCGGAATGCGTCATCATCGGCATCGGCATCGGCGCGGCGGCCATCGTCTGGTGGACGATCGTCTGCTTCACATCCGGGTGACGATAGAGGCTGATCCCGGCCTTCAGGCTGCCATGGTTCGCGCCGCTGTTGAAGTAGCGGGTGTAGTCCACGCGGAGCGCGGCGTTCGGGCTGATCGCGATCTTGCCGCCGAGGAGCGCATGGAAGCCGTACGACTCGTCCTCCCAGGCCTCGTTGACGTTGGCGTCCGCGTGCTGGACGCCGCCGCCGAGGAGCAGCGTGGCGCGGCCGATCTGCATCGGCGCCCACAGGACGCGGGTGTCGATGAAGCGGTACGAACGGTCCGCGAGCCCGCTCGGACGCTTGGCGTTGCCCTGGTTGGCTTCCATCTCGAGCGAGACGCGCGGCGTGAGGAACGCGCCGATCCGTCCGCCGAAGCCGATCGCGTTGTCCATCTGGTAGGCGTTGTCGAACGCGTTCATGCTGACGAACGCGCCGAACTCCATGGAACCGCGCTGCTGCGCGGCCGCCGGCACTGCCGCGATCAGGATCGCGGCGCCGACGATGAGGGTCTTGTTCAACATTGAATATTCTCCTGTGTGAGCGGCCGGATTACGGCAGCGTGATGGTGTTGTTCGTACCGAGGCTGACGCCGCCGTTGCGGGCCAGTGCGCGACCGAGGAGCGTCGCCGTGTCCACGAGCGTGATGCTGCTGAGCGCGAGGATGTTGCCCTGCCACTGGGATGCCGTGCCGAGCGTCGCCGAGCTGCCGACCTGCCAGTACACGTTCTTGGCCTGGGCCTGGTTGATCAGGACGATGTTGCCGGCCGTGACGAGCGACGAGCCCGCCTGGAAGACGAAGACCGCGTTCGGATCGCCGCCGCCGTTGAGGGTGAGCGTGCCCGTCACGTTGATGCCGATCGCCGTGCAGTAGACACCGGCGGGAAGCGTGGTGCCGCCGAGGTCGGCGGCGATCGCGTTCGCCGGCGGGCACGGGAGCCCCGCGAGCGTGTTGTAGGCCGTCGTCAGGTCGAGCTGCGCCTGTGCCGCGACGGCGTTGGCGAGGTTCGACACGCCGGTGAAGACGCAGGGACCGAAGCCGGTGAGGGTGTTGCCCGGGCTCACGCCGATGTCGGCGCTGATGAGGCCGCCCGTGATGCAGGTGATCTGCGTGCCGGCCAGGATGCCGTGGGACTGCGCGGCGCCCAGCGGAACGAAGGGCGGCGTGACCAGGACCGGGATGAAGACGGTGGCCGATCCGAAGATCGTGCCGCTCGTCGCACGGACCGTGTTGGCGAAGGTGCCGCTCACGTTGCCCGCAGTGAACAGGCCGCTGGCGTTGATCGCGCCGCCGCCGTTCGTCACCGACCATACCGGCGTGATCGGGATGATGTTGTTGCTCGCGTCACGACCGACCGCGGCGAACTGCTGCGTCGCCAACTGGGCCGTCGTATCCGGATTCGGCGTCACGGTGATCGTCGCCAGCGCGCCGGCGATGACCGTGACCGTGGCGTTGCCGAAGATGGTGCCGCTGGTGGCGCGGACCGTGTTGTTGAACGTGCCGAGCGTGGCGCCGGCGGTGAAGAGTCCGGTGCCGGCGTTGATCGTGCCGCCACCCGCCTGCACTGACCAGACCGGAGTGATCGTGACGATGTTGTTGCCCGCGTCACGGGCCACGGCGACGAACTGCTGCGTGCCGAGCACGGCCGTCGTGTCGGGATTCGGCGTGACCGTGATGGTCGCGACCGCGCCGGCGATGACCGTGACCGTGGCGTTGCCGAAGATGGTGCCGCTGGTGGCGCGGACCGTGTTCGGGAAGACGCCCGTGGTGTTGCCCGCGGTGAAGAGACCGGTGGTGGCGTTGATGGTGCCGCCGGCGGCGACGACCGACCAGGTCGGGGTGACCGGGACGATGTTGTTGGCCGCGTCACGGCCCGTTGCTACGAACTGCTGCGTGGCACCGATGACCAGGGTGGGGTTCGGCGTCACGACGATCGACGCGAGCGCGCCGGCCGTGATGGTGACATCCGCATTGCCCGAGAGACTGCCGACCGTGGCGACCACGGCCCCCGGAAACACGCCCGGCACGGTGCCGGCGGTGTACAGGCCCGTGCTGGCGTTGATCGTGCCGCCCGAACTGACCACCGACCAGACCGGCGTGATCGCGACGACATTCGCGTTCGCGTCGAAGCCGGTGGCGGTGAACTGCTGGACGCCGTTGATCGGCAGCGTCAAGTCGGGTGCGACCACGATCGACACGAGCGTGCCGGGTCCCGTGGCCGTGTGGACTTCGCAACCGGTCAGCAACAGACCGATCGCTGCGACCCCGAGTAGCGCACGCGCCGTCAAGCCGCGTCGGGCCGACGGTCGGGTGGACCGGGAGAGCAAGTTGAACTGCATATGAGACTCCTTTGCGTACGAGATGTGAGACCACTACTCCGCAACGGGAGTATGCGAGGAATGCAACGGCCGACCCATCGGCCGAAATGCTGATTTGAGAGGGATGCACCGAGGCGGCAGGACTCACGCCGGGTGTTCGTCCCGAAGGACTACTTCTTTCGCGGGACTCGCGAAGTGCGGGCGCCGTCGACGGCGGGCTCGCTGGGGTCGGCCGTCGCCGGCCCGCCGACCACGGAATCGTCCGCTTCGCCTTCATCGTCCGCGAGGCCGGCGTACGGATGGATCCCGTTGCCATGGAACTCGAACGGGAGCGTGACGGCGAACCCGCTGTCGATCGCGCGCAGTTCGGCCTCGAGCCGCCGGTTCACGTCCCGGTCGAGATCGGGCGAATCGCTGAGCACAAGGATGTTCGCGACGCGCTCGTCGACGACCATGCGGCCTTCCCACACCCCGTCGCGCGCGACCGCCCCGCGATGCTCTTTCGCGAGCATCGCCTTCACCTTTCGCAACCGCTCGGCCGACTGCTGGGGCGTGAGGCGGTAGGTGTAGGCCCAGATGGCGCGCGGCGGAGTGGACATGCGCACAAGCTTAGGACGCGCGCCAACGCGAAGATATCGCACGTATGGAGACACCCGCGCGCACGAGCCGTCCGCGCGGGGGGAGCGAGCCCCGCTACTTCTGCGTCTCGGAGTTCGCGTACGCGGCGATCTGCAACCGCGTGTGGAGCGTGAGCTTCTCCATCACGTTGCGCACATGGCTCTTCACCGTGTGCGTCGCGACGTTGAGCCGCATCGCGATCTCCTTGTTGCTCAGCCCCTCGGCGATCAGGTTGATCACCTGGCGCTCGCGCGGGGTCATCCGCACCGACTCGAGCACCTTCGGCCGCCCCACCACGATCGCGTCGCTCGCGATCTGCGAGAAGAGCGTGTTGATCATCTTCGGCGGCAGCACGCTCGCCCCGGCCGCCACGGCCCGGATCGTCTCGACGAGATCGTCGAGCGTCGCGTCCTTCATGATGAAGCCCGAGACGCCGACGTTGACGAACTCGACGATGTCCTCGTGCGTCGGCAGGAGATCCATCACGATCACCTTCGCCTCGGGGAACTCGGCGCGCACCTTCGCGGCGATCCGGAGGCTGTCTCCCGTGCTCAGCCCGATGTCGAGCAGGACGACGTTGGGATTCGTGCGCTTGAGCTCCTCAAAGTCGTCGTGCCCCCTGCCGGAGACGACCTGAAGGTCCGGCCACTTGTTCAGCAGCGCCGTGATCCCTTCGCGTACGAGGCGGTTGTCCTCGATGAGGGCGACGTTGATGGGCGTGCTCAGGGCGACCTCCTTAGGATTTGAGACTGACACTGCTTCTTCAGGATACCGCTTCCATAAATAAGAAGTAAATAAGCTACTGGCAAATCGTTTAGCGCGCATTTGACCGTGGCTCGGCGCCGGATTTCGGTCCAGACTCACCTCGACGTGCTAGTCCTAAAACCCCTCCCTCGGGCGATGTGCCGCCGCGCCGCGATGCCCTACCGTACAAGCTGATCGCGGTGCCGCGCGACCTCCGCCAGCGCCACGATCCCCCTCCCCCCCTCTCCGGATCCCCCATGCGTCACGTCTTCAGGCCTCTCCTGGCCTCCCTCACCGTCGTTCTCGCCGCCTGCGGCGCCGGGACCGACAGCTCGCCGATCAAGACCACGAGCAGCGGCCAGACGCAGGTCTCCCCCGCCGCCGATTCGGTCGACTCGCGCGGCCACTCGCTCGTGCGCGTCGTCAACGCCGTGAGCACCGACAAGTCCGTCACCGTGCAGCTCGGCGACCGTACGCTCTTCTCCGAGGTCCGCGCCGGCGGCGTGACCGACTACGCCGAAGTCGAAACGAACCTCGCGCAGTTCTCCGTCCTGGCCGCGGGCTCGACCGGAGGCACGATGCTGGCCCAGACGGACCGCATCCTGCTCGACGGCAACCGTTACACCATCTTCGTCATCTCGCAGGACGTCTCGCAGCAGGCGCTCCGCGTCGTGCGTGACGACGTGATCCCGGACAGCGGGAAGGCCCGCCTCCGCCTGGTCCACGCCGCGCCCGGCGGTCCCGAGTTCGACGTGCAGCCGACCGGCTCGACCGAGAAGATCTTCTCCGGCGTCGACTTCCTCGCCGAGGCCGGCCCCGCCGACCTGGCGCCGATCGCGTCGCTGGCCCTCGAGCTGCGCGCCGCCGGTGAGCCCCGGCTCCTCATGAAGATGCCGGCCGTGGAACTCCGCCGCGGCACCACCACCACGGTGGTCGTCACCGGTTCGTCCAAGCTCGCGTCGTTCAAGTTCACCGACGCCATGATGAAGCAGACGCCCGCGCCGTAACGCACCACGCAACACCTGATGTAGCGCACGTAACGAGGACGGGCAGCGGCGCGCAGGATGCGCCGCTGCCCGTCCTCACTCACGTCCGGCGCGCCGTCAGTCGCCGAGCGTCTCTTCGGCCTTGCCGACCACCTGCTTCGCCTTGCCCACCAGCTGGTCGGCGACGCCGTGCGCCTCGAGCTTCACGTCGCCCGTCGCTTCGCCCAGCTTCTCCTTCAACTTGCCCTTGAACTCGAGGACCTTGCCCTCGGCCTTGTGCTTGTCGCTGTCCTTCATCGTTGCCTCCGCTCATGGCGGTGTACGTGGAGTCGATCGGGTCAGGAACGCATGATGGTCGCGCCCCGCGCGCGCCGACAATCGCCCGATGGGACTAACCCCGAGCCCGGCCGCAGGATGAGGGCGGCGGACGTATCTTCTCCGCCGACGCTCTCACCCGCCCCGCCCATGCGTCCGCCCTCCGACCCTTCGCCGCGCGCGCGCGGACTCGTCCTCGCGGTCGTCGCGCTGCATCTCGCGCTCGCATTCACCCTCGCGTTCGTGCCCGCGCAGGCTCGTGCGCAAACGCGCCGCCCGGTCGTCGCCTCCGCCGCACAGCTGCTCCCGATGATGCGGCAGCACGGCGTCGCCATGTGGATCCTCGTCAACGAGGAGTTCCACGACGATCCCCTCGTGCACTTCGTCGCGCCGCCGCGACCCTACACCGGCAACCGCGACCTGTTCGTCT
>JAYTNC010000472.1:0-3609 GCA_043748515.1 Gemmatimonadota bacterium
CGGCGCCCGCGACACGAGCTTTGGGACCGGCGGGCGCGCAGCCGCGGCGATCGGCGGTGGGTTCTTCGATGGGGGCCACGCACTCGCGATCCAGGCCGATGGCCGGATCGTGGTCGCCGGTTCGGCACGGATCGGCACGAATGACGATATCGTGGTGATGCGCTTCCTGCCTTGACCGGGGCGCGTTGCCGGCTTCGGGCATTCCGGAGGTTGAGTTGAGCACCGCATCGGTGGGAGGAATCGATGGCTGTCCGGCGGGATGGATCCTGGCGAGAACGACCGCCGATACGTCCGTGGTCACGACGCGCGTCTTTGGCGACATCGTGGAGCTCCTGGACGCGAATCAAGACCTCGCCGTTCTCGCGATCGATATCCCGACACGCACTTCGCTCCAGAGTGCGCGACGCCGAGCGGGTCTTCGAGATTCATCCCGAGATGAGCTTCTGTGTTCTGAACGACGATCGACCGATGGTGCATCCAAAACGAACCGGCCTCGGATTCACCGAACGACTCGCTCTTGTCGAAACGCACTTTCCGGGAGCGTTCGACCTCTCACGCCGCACGCACGCCCGTTCGGTGGCCGCTGACGACGACATTCTTGACGCGCTCGCCGCGCTCTGGATCGCCAGGCGGCTTGGGGCGCGTCAGGCGCGTGCGATCCCTGCGGGTGAGGTCCAGTACGACGGCCTCGGACTCCCGATGGCGATCTGGGCGTAGCATGCGTTGCTCGCTTCAGTGGCAACTTTCAGAGAACCGTAGGTCGACATCGACCATCCGACCGAGAAGGAGCGCCGCACCATGAAGCTGCTAAGAGCTGCACTGGCACTGATCTTCGGCATCGCCGTCGGCAGTGCCGTCAACATGGTGATCATCCTCCTTGGACCGACCCTGATCGCTCCGCCGCCGGGCGCTGATATGACAAGTGCCGAAGGCCTTGCGGCCTCAATGCAAGCTTCATGATCCCTCCGGCGCCAGCACGGGTACCGGCGGTCATGCGACTGACGCGGCTGATCGCTCTCGTGCCAGTACTCGCGCTGTTGGGGTGCGAAGTCCCGGCCGGATTGAACAAGGTCGGCGGCAACGAACTGGTAGAAACGCACCAGGCGATCGTGGAAGGAGTGGTGCTCGGAGCGCTGGACACGCCGCTGCGGGACGTCGACATCATCTTGCGATTCGCCGGAAGCCGACAGCCAGCACCGACCACGCGCACGGATGCGTCCGGGAGGTTCCTGCTCGTGCTCGCGATCTACAACGGTTCCGGACCCGCCGATTCGGCTGTCGCCACGGTGTACGCGTTCGCGCAGCCTCCGTTCTATTCGACGAGCGCCGCTGACCACGTGGACATTCTGGTGCGCTTCCTCGAGAGAAGGCAGGAACCGCCTCGTACCAGCGTGGTCCTGCGTCTGGCCGCGCTCCCGCCCTGACCCGGTCGGCCTGGCTTTGTAGCGACCATTGGACCGCATTCGGCCCGGCCCGTACACTCTCGGGGCCGATTCCCGCGTGGTCGTTCTGCCAGCCTCCACGGCGAGGGTCCGGTCCGAACCTCATCACATCCCGAGGTGCCGATGCACACTTTCCGCCGACGGTTCGTGGTCGCGCTGCATGCGCTGACCTGCGCAGCAGTTCTTCTTCTCCCGACGCTGGCGCGCGCGCTTCACTCGGCGTCGTAAGCCTTCACGAGTTTCTTGGGCGCGATGAGGCGCCACGATTCGGCGACTAGGACGTCGATCTCTTTCCAGGGGGGATTCCGGTCGAGCCAGACGCCGATCCAGCCACTGGGCCCGACGTAGGGCGGCACGAAGAATCTGTCGGGGCGGTCCCGCACCATCAGGGCCTGATCGCCGGGCGCGGCCTTGAGCCAGACGCCATGGCGGCCGGCGCCGTGATGGTCGTCGGCATGTGCATACATCGCGAAGATCTTGCCGCAGCGGAAGGTGGGCGCGCCCCATGCCTCGACCTCGGTCGCCTGAGGGAGGGCGAGGCAGATCCTTCGCAGGCGGAGCAACGGGTTGGGAGGCATGCTCAAATCTGTGCGTCAGCCCGCCGCGTTGCGACTCGCCCCCAACGGGGCGAAGTTCGGGGTCCCCACCACCCTGTCCCGATCCTGATGCGCTCTCCCGTGCGTTCCATGCTCGCGGCCGTGCTACTCGCCGCGACCGCCCCACTTTCCGCGCAATCGACCGCGCCCGACACGACCCGACTGCGCATCACCGGCCTCGAGCGGCCGGTGGAGATCATCCGCGATCGCTGGGGCGTGAACCACATCTATGCGCAGACCGAGCACGACCTGTTCTTCGCGCAGGGCTGGAGCGCGGCGCGCGACCGACTCTTCCAGTTCGAGGTCTGGCGTCGCCAGGCGACCGGCACCGTGGCCGAGCTGCTCGGCCCGCGCGAACTCGAGCGCGACCAGGGAGCGAGACTCTTCAGGTTCCGCGGCGACATCACCGCGGAGATGAATCACTATCACCCGCGCGGCGCGGTGATCATCACGGCGTTCGTGGACGGGATCAATGCCTACGTGACCGAGGCGCGGCGCTCGCCCGCCACGTTGCCCATCGAGTTCCAGCTGCTCAACACACTGCCCGGGCTCTGGACACCGGAGGTCGTGATCTCGCGGCATCAGGGGCTGCTCGGCAACATCACCGAAGAGCTCACCATCGGGCGCGCGGTCGCGAAGCTCGGCGCGGCGCGCGTGCGGGCGCTGTCCGACTTCGGGCCCGGCGTGCCCGACCTCACGCTCGCTGCGGGTATCGACTCGGCGTTGCTCGCGAACGACGTGCTGCGACTCTACAACGCGTTCCGCGCGACGCTGAACTTCCGTCCGGAGGACGTGATCGCCGCGGCGCGGGCGACTGTGCGCAGCGGTGAGGCTGCGGCCGCGAGCGCAGCGGCGGATGTCGATGGCGACGCGACGGGGGAGGTCGCGGCAGATCCTTTCGCGTGGACCCACGACGAGCGCGACATCGGCAGCAACAACTGGGTCGTGAGCGGCCGGCTCACCGAGAGCGGCTATCCGATCATGGCGAACGATCCGCATCGCGCGCTCTCGGCGCCGTCGCTGCGCTACATCACGCATCTCGTGGCGCCGGGGTGGAACGTGATCGGCGGCGGTGAGCCGGTGCTGCCGGGGATCTCGATCGGGCACAACGAACATGGCGCGTGGGGTCTCACGATCTTCGAGACCGACGGCGAGGACCTGCTCGTCTACGAAACGAACCCCGCCGACGCGGATCAGTATCGCTTCAATGGACAGTGGGAACGGATGCGGATCGTGAAAGACACCATCGCGGTGCGCGGGCAGGCGCCGGTGATCGTCGAGCATCGCTACACGCGGCATGGGCCGGTGGTCTCGCGCGACGCAACGCGGCGGCGGGCGTTCGCGGTGCGCGCGGCGTGGATGGAGATCGGTGGCGCGCCCTACCTCGCGAGCCTGCGGATGGATCAGGCGCGCACCTGGGAGGAGTTCCGCGAAGCCAATCGCTACTCGCACATCCCTGGCGAGAACATGATCTGGGCCGACCGCGCGGGGCACATCGGGTGGCAGGCGGTGGGGATCGCGCCGCGCCGGCGCAACTTCAGCGGCCTCGTGCCGGTGCCGGGCGACGGGCG
>JAYTNC010000473.1:0-3133 GCA_043748515.1 Gemmatimonadota bacterium
TTGCCATCGGGACTCCACTTCGCGTCCGACGGCAGGAAGTCCCAGTCCGCCGTGAGGATCCGTTCCTCGCCGCCGGTCACCGGCACCACCGCGAGGTCCGTCGCGCCGCCATGATCGAGCTTGTCAGCAATCACCACGTCGGTCGAGAGCTGGCGCGTGTAGAGCACCCACTTCCCATCGGGCGAGATCTGCGCGCCGCTGTGACCGTGCTCGCGGTCCGGTGTGAGACGCTGCACCGCACCGGCGCGCGTGACGCTGTAGACCGCCGGCGCGCCGTAGCGACGCGCATCGCGATAGGCGGAGTCCGCGGTGAAGACGAGACGCGATCCGTCAGCGCTCCACGCGAGCCCGTTGGGACGGAGTCCGAGGCTCGTGAGCTGACGCTCGGCGCCACCCGCGAGCGAGAGGAAGATCTCCTGCGGCGGACTCACCGAGGGGTCGGTGCGATCGGGCACGGGGAACGGCTGTCCGTCGCGCTGGAAGTCGAGCCAGTCGAACCGCACGCCCTTGAAGCGCTCCTCGTGCCGACGCTCGAAATCGCTCAGTGCACGCGGTGCGCGCGACGCGGGCGGCACCTCGCGCAGCACCGCGACCGCATCACCCGTCGGCGCAGGCAGCGTGAGATCACGCGAGTTCCGCAGGTCGCTTCGCGGCGCATTCTGCTGCGCATTCTGCTGCGCATTCCGCGACGCGGGTCGCGCGCCTTCGATCGCGCGATCGGGCGACGCGGGGTCGAGTGTCCAGCCGCGGTCGCCGGAGACCCATCGCAACGTGCCTTCGTCGGTCCACCCCGGTGCCGTCGCGACGGCGCCTGCGGCCGAGACGCGCCGCGCGGGCGTGGACGCATCGGCCGCGGCGAGCCAGACCTCGGTGGGATCGGTGTTGGTCGATTCGTCGCGCGACGCGACGGTGAACGCGACCCAGCGTCCGTCAGGCGAGAGCAGCGGCGCGCCCGGCGTCCTGATCCGGTAGAAATCCTCGATCCGCAACGCGCGCCCGGATCCCTGCGGCGCCGATTGCGACGGCGACCGCGCCGAGATCTCCGCTGAGGACTGCGCCGCGAGCGGTGCCCACGGAACGGACACGAGCAGTGCGGCTGCGATCACGAGTGCAGCACGATTCGCAAATGCGCGAGGCGCAAATGCGCCACGCGACGGGCAACGGTTCGACACGGAGATCCCGGAAGAGGGCATGGCTCGAATCTCCCTCCGCAGCGCCCGTTGTCCAGCGCGACCCGCATGAACGCGAACACCGCCCCGTGCGCGAGGCGCACGGGGCGGTGTTCAGCGGGACAGGACTACGCGGTCGCTTCGCTCTGCGGCGCTTCGCCCGGCGTGATCGTGGGCGTCGCACCGGCCGCACCCGGTCGCTTGCCCCAGTGCGCGCCGCGGCGCGTCGGCTGGGAGAGCTGGAAGAGGCGATTCAAGTAGAACGCGACGACGCGCTCCTGCACCGACGCGCGGGTATCGCTCTTCACGGCGACGAACGGCGCATACCGCTGTCCATCACCAGAGACGGAGAACCACCACCACGACTCGCCGGCGCCCTTGCGCTCTTCGATCGTGCAGCTGTACGCACGCCCTGCGTCGTTGAACTCGAATCCCTGGATCATCAGTCTGCCCGCGTGAGAGTCCCTAAATCTACCTGAATCGGGTCCGGGATGCCGGGCGCTCGCGATTTTCCTGCCCTTGCACTTTGGCACAGAGCCACTCCGGACCGGCCGTCGAATGCCCCGTGTAGCTTTCGCGCATGGCCCTCACCGCGACCCTCTACTCCTTCGACGTCTCGCTCAGCGACGTCGACCGCGGCGTCTACGAGCAGCTCGCGATCAAGGCGGCCTGCCATCCGTCCGAGAGCGAGGAGTATCTCCTCACGCGCGTGCTCGCATACTGTCTCGAATACACGGAGGGCATCGCCTTCTCCAAGGGCGGCATCTCCGACCCCGACGATCCGGCGATCATGGTCAAGGATCTCACCGGCGCGTGGAAGGTCTGGATCGAGATCGGATCGCCCGATGCCGCGCGGTTGCATCAGGCGAGCAAGGCGAGCCCGCGCGTCGCGCTCTATACACACAAGGAGCCGCGCTTCCTCCTCCGGAACTACGAGGGGCAGCGCATCCACAAGGCGGAGAAGGTCGAGCTCTACGCGATGGACCGCGAGCTGCTCGCGGCGCTCGGATCGCACCTGGATCGCCGGAACACGTGGACGCTCTCGGTGACCGACGGGCAGATGTTCCTCGACGTCGGCGGCGAGTCGTACACCGGGGCCGTGGAGCGGGTGCCGCTGCCGGGCTGAGGCTCGAAGCGGGGACCTCGCCACGCGCGGATCGACGTGCGACTATTACTCCCCGACAACGCCGCCCGACCGGCCGGCGTACTAGCTCCGACCCAAACCCGCTGAGGCCTCACGCATGCGCCGGACGCCCCTCATCGCCCCCCTGCTCGCCGTCTGCGCCGTCGCCGCCTGCGCGAAGGCCACCACCGCCGCCGCCGCGGGCACCGCCGCCATGAGCGGACCGGCCATGCCCGCCGGCGTCACGGCCGCGAGCATCGCCGTGGGCGACTCGATCTTCGCGAGCGGCGGCTGCCAGCGCTGCCACGGCGTGAAGGGCGTCGGCGCGCAGAACGGACCGAGCCTCGTCGCCGGCGCCTGGTTGCACAGCACCGGCAAGTACGAGGAGATCGTCACGACGATCACCAACGGCGTGCCGCGCACCGCGCTCAAGGACCAGACGCGCCGCTTCCCGATGAATCCGCGCGGCGGCCCGATGAACCTCAATGACGATCAGGTCAAGGCCGTCGCCGCGTACGTCTACTCGATCTCGCGCGACAAGCAGTAGCGCGCTCGCCCCGTGACGGGCGCGCGCGGACGATCGCGGCGCCCGGGATCAATCCCCGGTGCGGACGGTGCTCGCCGGCTCGAAGAGGATCACTTCGGCCTCCTCGTCCGCGACGGGACGATGCTCGGTCCCCGCGGGCACGACGATGAACTCGCCCGCGCCGACCTCCACCGAGCGGTCGCGGAACTCCATCCGGAATCGCCCGCGGTGGACGAGGAACATCTCCGTCTCGCCCGTATGCTGATGCCAGTGGAACGCACCGAGGAAACGCGCGGCCTTCACCTGCTGGCCGTT
>JAYTNC010000474.1:0-1690 GCA_043748515.1 Gemmatimonadota bacterium
CGCGTGCTGCTGCGGCAGGTGTTGCCCTCGATGCCGCGGCCGGCGACGAACAGGACCTCGGCGTGCGCGTCCATCACGCCGCGATGCGCGCGCTTGGTCCAGAGCGCCTCGACGCGGCCGCTCGCGGTCGACGGGCCCCCGCTCAACGCGCGCCGCTCACTTCTTCTGGCCTGCCTTCCACGCCTTGTGCTCGTCGGGCATGCAGGTGCCGCAGGGACGATAGCCCGCCGCGCGCGCCGTCGCTTCGTCGGCGAAGAAGACGCGCTGCTGGGCATAGCTGCTGCCCGTGCCGAGCGCGCGCCGGGCCGC
Organism: Gemmatimonadota bacterium; assembly: GCA_043748515.1. Classification (GTDB taxonomy): domain Bacteria; phylum Gemmatimonadota; class Gemmatimonadetes; order Gemmatimonadales; family Gemmatimonadaceae; genus Pseudogemmatithrix. The sequence continues at coordinate 310 of JAYTNC010000474.1, forward strand.
CTTGCAGGTGAGCAGGCCGTACACCCGCCGCTTGCGGTGACCCCCGAACTTGCCGGGGGTCCCGCTCACGACCGTGCTGCCGTCGGCAGCGATCAACCGATACTGGGTCAGAAATTCTCCATGCGCGGCCGGGCCGTCTCGCGCGTCGTCGGATACGCGATGCCCAGCTGCTCGAGGTAGCTCTTGAACTTCTTCGGATCGTAATAGTACTTCTGCAACTCCGGCTTGTAGCGCGCCATGATCTCGGCGTTGAGGAAGATCGGAGGCTGATCGGTCGGCGAGATGAAGGGCGTGTACTTCACGTCCTTCGTCTGCACGTCGCGGAAGTAGGTCCAGGCGTCGGCGACCACCTGCGGGCGCGAGACGATGTCGAGAATCGTGAGCGCCTGCACCTTGGCGCCGGCGACCGCGCCCTTGTGGGCGATCGGCGTGGCCATCACGATCGAGTTGGCCCAGTTGTGCCCCGGCGGTCCCGGGATGTTCGACGGGAATCGCAGCGTGACGGTCGGCACGTTCCACGAGACGTCGCCGATGTCGTCCGAGCCGCCGCCGGTGCGCTGGCTCTCGGGGACGGGCATCCCGATGTTGAACACGCCGCGCTGCTGCAGTCCGGTCTCGCGAACCCCGAGTTCCTTCTGCACCGCGCGCGCCATCGCCTGGTCGCTCTCGTCCCACTGCGGCATGCCGACACGCTCGATGTTCGAGTGCGTGACCTCGGCGATCGTCTTGTTGAAGTGGGCGCTCCAGCCGGAGCCGACGATCATCACGGTGTCGAGTTCGACGTTGGCCATCATCGCCGCGCCGCGCGCGATGCGCTTGCCCTGCTCGAACAGCGCCATCGTGCGCGGGTAGTCGCGCTCGCGGAAGTAGAACCAGATGCTCGCGGTGCTCGGCACGACGTTCGGCTGGTCGCCGCCGTCGCGGATCACGTAGTGCGAGCGCTGGCCGATCTCGATGTGCTCGCGCTGGTACTCCCAGCCCTGTCCCATGAGCATGGCGGCGTCGAGCGCCGAGCGGCCGCGCCACGGAGCGCCGGCGGCATGGGCACTCGTGCCCTCGAACTTGAAGATCGCCGAGACGAGCGCGGTCGAGCCGCTCTGGCCCCACTGCACGCCGAGGTCGCTCCCGACGTGAGTGAAGAGCGCCACGTCGGCGTCGCGGAACAGCCCCTCGCGCACGAGGAAGGCCTTGCCCGCCATCTGCTCCTCGGCGATGCCCGGCCAGAGGACGAGCGTGCCCGGGATCCGTTCGCGGATCATGATCTCCTTCGCGACGAGCGCCCCGACGATGTTGACCGCCTGCCCCGAGTTGTGCCCTTCGCCGTGACCCGGCGCGCCTGCGACCTGCGGCTCGCGGAACGCGAATGCGGGCTTGTTGCTCG
>JAYTNC010000475.1:0-3641 GCA_043748515.1 Gemmatimonadota bacterium
GTCCCCAAGACGGCGACCCGCGTGCTGACCGCACTCGAGGCCAATGCCTCGGTCGAGGCCCTCCTCGAGCGCCACCTGCACAAGGCCCGCCGCATCGTCGACGACGTGACCCCCGTGGAGCCGGAGACCCCGACCGACGGCGTCACCAACGTGCGTTTCCTCACGGTGGCCGGCTCGACCACCGACGCGCTGCCGCAGGTGCTCGACGAGGTCGACGCGCCCAGTGCGACGATCGTCGTGACCGACGCCGCCACCACCGCAGGCGTGCATGCGATCCTCCGCGCGATCGGCTGCGACAACGAGACGCTCGCCCGCGTGACCAGTGGCGACGTCGCCTCGAACACCACCCTCGTCATCACGCTCGGCATCCCCACTGGGACCGTCTGGGCGCAGATCATCGCCGCCAAGCCGGCACAGGTGGTCGCGATCATCGCGCCCCGCCAGCGCGCCGCGCTGCAGAAGCTCGCCGGTGAGTCGCCGGTCACTCCGTTCGCCGCGCGCTCGGCCGTGCTCAAGGCCCGCGCCGCCGATGCCCGTGCCCGCGCCGAACTGCGCGACATGCTCGCCGCCGGCGTGCCCAACCGCGAAGTGCTCGCCCTCGAACCGCTGCTGGGCGAGTTCGACGGCCTCGAGATCGCGGCCGCCGCGCTCAAGCTGCTCGAGCGCACGCGCGCGCAGCAGGACGAACTCGTCAAGAACGCCGAGATCCGCGTCCGGACGATCATGAAGGAAGCGATGGCCGAGAAGGAAGCCTCGCGCGAGCAGGAAGAGCGTGGCGATCGCGGCGAGCGCACCGAGCGCCCGCGCGAGTTCGCGCCGCGCAGCAGCGGTCCGCGCACGAGCAGCGGTCCGCGTGGCGGCTTCGGCGCGCGCGGCGACCGTCCGAGCAGCGACCGTGGCGAGCGTCCGCCCCGTGCAGGTGGCGAGTTCCCGCTCCGCGAGCCGGGCGAGCGCCCGCACAGCTCGGCGCCGCGCGGTGACAAGCCGTACGCGCCCCGTGGCGACAAGCCGTATGCCCCGCGCGCCGACAAGCCGTACGCCCCGCGTGGTGACAAGCCGTACGCCCCGCGTGGTGACAAGCCGTACGCTCCGCGTGGTGACAAGCCGTACGCTCCGCGCGGTGACAAGCCCTATGCCCCACGCGGCGACAAGCCGTACGCGGCGCGCGGTGACAAGCCCTATGCGCCCCGTAGCGACAAGCCGCGCGGTCCGCGTCGTGACGACGAGGGCGGTCGCGGCGGTCCGAGAGGTCCGAGGACGCCGCGGTGAGTGGGAGCTTCCAACTCACTGGCGGTTGGATGGAGGTCATCGCCGGCGTGATGTTCAGCGGGAAGAGCGAAGAGCTCATCCGCCGCATCCGCCGCGCGATGATCGCCAAGAAGCGCGTCCAGGTCTTCAAGTCGCATCTCGATGACCGATATGCCGGCGGCGTCTACGCCGTCGGCAGCCATGACGGACGCACGATCGAGGCCGTGCCGGTCGATTCGTCGCGGCAGATCGCGCTCCGGCTCGACCCGATGGCGCAGGTGATCGCGATCGACGAGGTGCAGTTCCTCGACGCAGGTATCGTCGCGATCGCGAACGACCTCGCGCTCCGCGGTCGGCGCGTGATCCTCGCCGGCACCGACACCGATTTCCGCGGGGAGCCGTTCGGCCCCATGCCGCAGCTCATGTGCGTCGCGGAAGTCGTCGACAAACTCCACGCCATCTGCGTCCTCTGCGGCGCGCCGGCGAGCCGCAATCAGCGGCTCATCGACGGCAAGCCGGCGGCCTACGATTCGCCGACGGTGATGGTCGGCGGCGCCCAGGCATACGAAGCGCGCTGCCGCGCCTGCCACTCGGTCGCGCCGGCGGACGGCGGGCAGCTGCGGCTCGACTCGCCGCCCTGAGTGGGTGGCCTGCCTCGACCACAGACGACATAGAGACCAGAGTCCCTTCGCCGTTCTCTGTGTCCTCTGTGCCTCTGTGGTGAACGCCGTTGCCGTTGGATCTCAGCGCGGCAACAGCACCTCTTCGAAGTAAGAGATCGCCCGCGCATCCCGCGATTGCCCCAGCCAGAAGATCGCCGAGCGTCGCAGTTCCGGGTCGCGATGCGTCTTCGCGATCCTGATCAACGCCGGCACCGCCTCGTCCCTCGGACGCTGCGACAGCGCGAAGACCGCGCTCTTCCGCACCTCGCGATCACCGTCGGGATCGTCGACGATCTCCTGCAGCCCCTTCGTCGCCGCCTCGGCCGCACCCTGCCCCACCCAGAAGACCGCCGAGTTGCGCACCTCGCGCGAGCGGCGCTCGTTCTTCGCGAGCGTCAACAGCCGTGCCCAGTGCGTCACGCCCGCAGCGATCGTGCCGGGGAAGATCGCGTCCTTCGCCACCTCGTCGTCGGCCGACTCCGCGAGCGTGAGCAGATAGTCGCTCGCGTCGGCCGGGCTCACCGCACCGAGATCGAGGTCGGCCACGCCCAGCCAACGCCCGCCCACGTACGATCGCACTCCGGTGACGTCACCGCGCGTCACGTCCAGCGCGATCCGCACCGGACCGGGCTCGCATTCATCCTCCCACTCGCGGCCACGCACGCTGCTCGCGCTGCCCGCGGTCGAGATCCGCGACCCCTCGCGCCGGACCGATATGTTCCCGCGTCCGTTGCCGCAGACGCCCTCGGCCGCCGCGTACTCGAACCGCACTGTTCCGGTCCGCACCGCCGAGACCCGCTGCGCGAGCGACTGCGCCCCGAGTCCTGAAGCGGCGACGAACAGACCGCCCACCATCACGATCGTGAATACCCCTCGCATCACGCGCCCCTGGTCAGGAAGGTCGGGAACGTGGATGACAGGATGGAGGACGAGGTTTCGTTCGTCCTTCATCCTCCATCCTTCGTCCTACTTATTGATGATCTCCTCGAGCAGCTTCGCCACGCGCGGATCACGCGACTGGCTGAGCCAGAAGATCGCCTGACGCCGCAGCTCGCGATCGGGCTCCTTGCGCGCGATGTCGAGCAGCTTGTCGATCGCCGGCATGTCGCGCCGCTGCGAGAGCGTGAAGATCACCTGCTCACGCAGGTCGCTGTCGTCGCCCGCGGTGTCGTAGATCTCCGCCAGGTCCTTCGCCGGCGCGCCGCCCTGTCCCGCCCAGAACAGCGCCGACTTCCGCAGGTCCGCGTCGAGCGTGCGGTCCTTGGCGCGCTCGAGCAGGAAGCGCGCATTCTCCGGCGAACGATTCTGCGAGAGCGAGAAGAGCACCTTCTCCTTCGCGTCCTCGTCGTCGAGCGTCGCGAAGACCTCGCGCAGCGCCGCCGAGTTCTCGGCGTTGCGCGACTGGCCGAGCCAGAAGATCGCCTCGCCGCGCACTTCGTCGTCGGCATCGCGGCGGCGGATGAAGTCGCGCAGGATCGCCTGTGAGCGGTCGGAGCGTCCCTGCGCCAGCGCGAACACGGCCTTCTTCTGCAGCTCGGTGTCCGACTCGCGCAGCAGGATCTGCTCGAGCACCTCGGTGGCGCGAGGGCTGTTCGACTGCGAGAGCCAGAACACCGCGTTCTCGCGCGTCGGACGATCCGGATCGGTCTTCGCGGTCTCGAGCAGGATCTCGACCGCCTCCTCGCTGCGCTGCTGCGAGACGAGGAAGACCGCCTTGCGTCGCAGCAGTTC
>JAYTNC010000476.1:0-1563 GCA_043748515.1 Gemmatimonadota bacterium
TGCTCAACATCCACACACCCGGCATCGTCGAACAGGCGCTGCGCGGCGAACCCGTGGGGACACTCGTCTCATGACCAAGCAGATCCTGAAGGACAGCCGGGCGGCGATGGAGAAGGGCGTCGAGGCGGCCAAGCGCGAGTTCGCGTCGGTCCGCTCCGGCAAGGCCTCGCCGGCGATGCTCGACACCATCAAGGTCGAGATGTACGGCCAGATGATGGCGATGAACCAGTGCGCCAACGTCTCGGCGCCCGAGCCGCGGCTCCTCGTCGTGACGCCGTTCGACAAGAGCCAGACCAAGTCGATCGAGAAGGCGATCCGCGAATCCAACATGGGCCTCGATCCGTCGGTGCAGGGCAACATCATCCGCGTGCCGCTCCCGTCGATGAACGAGCAGCGCCGCAAGGAACTCGCGAAGATGGTGCACAAGTACGCCGAGGACGGCCGGATCGCGGTGCGGCACGCGCGCACCCATGCCCGCGACCTCCTCAAGAAGCTCGACGGCGTCTCCGAGGACGAGGTGAAGTCGGCCGAGAAGGAACTGCAGAAGGTGCATGACGAGGAGATCGCGAAGATCGACACCGCGATGAAGGCCAAGGAAGCGGAGCTGATGGAGGTCTGACCGGCCCCGGCCGATCCGACACCCCTGCGATGACCGCGAACGAACTCCTTGCCCAGCTCCGCGTGAACGGTGCGATCCCGCGCCACGTCGCCATCATCATGGATGGCAACGGGCGCTGGGCGCGCGAGCGGATGTTGCCGCGTCCGTTCGGCCATCGCAGCGGGATGAAGTCCGTGCGCGAGGTCGTCGAGGGCGCGCTCGAGGCCGGCGTCGAGGTGCTCTCGCTCTTCGCCTTCTCGCAGGAGAACTGGCAGCGGCCTCCGGTCGAGATCAGTGCGCTGATGTCGCTCCTCGAGGAGTACATCCAGCGCGAGGCCGACGAGCTCGAAGGCCAGGGCGTCCGCGTGCGCGTGCTCGGCGATGTCGAGCGACTCACGCCGGCCGCGAAGGCCGCGGTCGAGCGCGTGACCACGCAGACGGCGCACAACACCAAGCTCACGCTCAATCTCTTCATCTCGTACGGTTCGCGTGCCGAGATCGTCCGCGCCGCGCGCCGGATCGCCGAGGAGGTGCAGGCAGGCACGCTCCAGCCGGAGCAGGTGGACGAAGCCGCGTTCACGGAGCGGCTCTACACCGTGGACTGCCCCGATCCGGACCTGCTCATCCGCACCTCGGGCGAGCAGCGCATCAGCAACTTCCTGCTCTGGCAGCTGGCGTACACCGAGCTCTTCATCTCGCCGGTGCTCTGGCCCGACTTCGGGCGCACCAACCTGTACGAGGCGATCCTCGACTATCAGCACCGCGACCGCCGCTTCGGTCGCGTTCCCGCCTGACCCGGACATCGCCCGCATGTCGGAGTTGACCAAGCGCGTCCTGTTCGCCGTGGCCGCGATCCCCGTGGTCGCCACGGCGGTCTGGTTCGGCGGCGCCGCCCTCGCGGTGCTTCTCGCGGTCGCGGCGGCGCTCGGCGCGTGGGAGTACGGCCGGCTCGCGGAGGCGGCCGG
>JAYTNC010000477.1:0-18340 GCA_043748515.1 Gemmatimonadota bacterium
GGGTTGCCGGCGCACGAGCTCTCGATGGGCATGTCGGGCGATTACGAAGTGGCGGTGGAGGAGGGCGCGACGCTGGTGCGGCTCGGTACGATCCTTTTCGGGGCCAGGGGCTGACGGACATGGAACAAGACGACGCTTTCCACCTGACGGCGGTCGACGTCCGCCGCTACGACTTCGCCACCGTGATGCGGGGGTACGACCGCGCGCGCGTGGACCAGTTCAAGGAGCAGGTCGCCGACGAGATGGAGCGCCTCATGCGCTCCAACCAGGACCTCGACGAGAAGGCGCGCAATTTCCATGAGCAGCTCCGCGCCTTCCGCGAGCGCGATCGCGCGCTGAATGAGGCGCTCGTGAGCGCGCAGCAACTTCGCGCCGACGTGAAGGAGCAGGCGTCGCGGGAGGCGGAGCTCATCGTGCGAGAGGCCGAGGCCGAGGCCGCGCGCCTCGTCGACGCGGCGCACCGCACGATCGCGTCGCTGCGCGGCGAGATCGACCAGCTCGAGCGCGCCCGCCGGTCGTACCTCGCGCAGGTGCGCGCCCTCGCCGAACGGCACATCGCCGAGGTCTCGGCGTTCGAGCAGCAACGCGCCTTCGGCGAGGACAAGTAGGGTGGAGGCCGGTCGATGAGCGGCGTCCTCGTGCCCGGCGCGGAACTCCACACGCCGTCGGCGATCGCCGCGGCGGTCTCGGCGATCCGCGCGCAGAGCGCGCTCGTCCCGGACGTCGCGATCGTGCTTGGCACCGGACTCGGCGGCCTCGCGAAGGCGATGACCGTCGAGGCGTCGATCGCCTACGACGCGATCCCAGGCTTCCCGCTCTCGACCGTCGAGTCGCACACGGGTCGGTTGCTGCTCGGCACGCTCGGCACGCGTCGCGTGGTCGCGATGCAGGGCCGGTTCCACCGCTACGAGGGCTACTCGCTCCAACAGGTCACCTTCCCGGTGCGCGTGCTCAAGGCGCTCGGCGCAGGGACGCTCGTCGTCTCCAACGCCTGCGGCGGGATGCATCCGCTCTGGGCGCCGGGTGACCTCATGCTGATCGCCGATCACATCAACCTGCTCGGCGATAATCCGCTGATCGGCCCCAACGACGCTGCGCTGGGCGCGCGTTTCCCCGACATGAGCGCGCCCTACGACGCTGCCCTGCGCGCGCTCGCGCGCGACGTCGCGCGCGAGCGCGGGATGACGCTGCGTGAAGGCGTCTACGTGGCGGTGCAGGGGCCCAACCTCGAGACGCGCGCCGAGTACCGGATGCTGCGCGCGATGGGCGCCGACGTCGTCGGCATGAGCACCGTGCCCGAGGTGATCGTCGCGCGGCATGCGGGCATGCGCGTGCTCGGGTGCTCGATCATCACCGACCAGTGCCTGCCGGACGCGCTCGAGGAAGCCTCGCTCGACCGGATCCTCGCGATCGCGGCGCAGGCCGAGCCGGATCTGACGGCGCTCGTGCAGGGCGTGCTGGAGCGGATGTGACCGACACGACCACGGTCCGTTATCGCCTGCTCCCGAGCGAGATGTCGGGGGACGCGCTCGAGCGCGAGGTGATGGAGCGCTGGACGCGCGACGGCGTCTTCGCCGCCTCGCAGGCGCTGCGCGCCGACGCGCCGGCGTGGGTCTTCTACGAAGGCCCGCCGACGGCGAACGGCAAGCCCGGCATCCACCACGTGTTCGCGCGCACGGTGAAGGACCTCTTCTGCCGCCATCGCGCGATGCAGGGCTTCCATGTGCCGCGCAAGGCCGGCTGGGACACGCACGGCCTGCCGGTGGAGATCGAGGTCGAGAAGGCGCTCGGCATCTCGGGCAAGCAGGACATCGAGCGCGTGGGCGTCGCCGAGTTCAACCGTCGCTGCCGCGAGAGCGTGTGGACGTACACGGGCGAATGGGAAGGCGTCAGCGCGCGGATGGGCTACTGGCTCGACTACGCCGATCCGTACGTCACGTACTCGAACGAGTACGTGGAGAGCGTGTGGTGGGCGCTCAAGACGCTGCATGAGAAGAAGCGACTGTACCTCGGCCACAAGATCCTGCCGTACTGCGCGCGCTGCGGGACGGCGCTGAGCTCGCACGAGGTGGCGCAGGGGTACGAGGACGTCGAGGATCCGTCCGTGTACGTGGCGCTCGATCTGGTCGATGAAGGTGGAGGGATGAAAGGTGAAAGTGCTTCCATCCTTCATCCTTCGGCCTCCATCCGCCGTCGTATCGTGGTCTGGACCACCACGCCCTGGACGCTGGTCAGCAACGTTGCGCTCGCCGTCAATCCCGAACTCACCTACGTCGAGCTCCGCAAGAAGAACGTCACCGACTGGACCATCATCCTGGCCGAGTCCCGCGCCGGTGCCGTGCTCGGCGCCGATTTCACGGAGCGCTGGGACACCATCGCGACGATGCAGGGCACCGACCTGGTCGGCATGAGGTACAAGCGTCCCCTCGACTGGGTCGAGTATCCGGAGGAAGGCGCGCGCGAGGTGATCGTCGGCGAGGAGTTCGTCACCGCCGACGACGGCTCCGGCGTGGTGCACATGGCGCCGGCGTTCGGCGCCGACGACTACGCCGCGGGGCAGCGGCATTCGCTCGCGTTCGTGAATCCCGTGAATGCGCGCGGCGAGTTCCCCGCGGAGATGCCGCTCGTCGGTGGCAAGTTCGTCAAGGACGCCGATGCGGCGATCATCGAGGAACTCACGCGCCGCGACCAGCTGTGGAAGGCGCAGAAGTTCGTGCACAGTTATCCGCACTGCTGGCGTTGCGGCACGCCGTTGCTCTACTACGCGCGCACGAGCTGGTTCGTGCGCACGACGGCCTACCGCGACGAGATGATCGCGCGCAACGCCGACGTGAACTGGAATCCGCCCGAGGTGGGCGCCGGACGCTTCGGCGGCTGGCTCGAGAACAACATCGACTGGGCGATCTCGCGCGACCGCTACTGGGGCACGCCGCTGCCGGTGTGGGTGAACGACGCCGACGCCGACGAGATCGAGGTGATCGGGTCGTACGCCGAACTCGCCGCGAAGGTGGGCCAGGCGCTGCCGGGCGACTTCGATCCGCACAAGCCGCACGTCGACGGGTACACCTGGCCGTCGCCGAGCGGCACGGGCACCATGCGGCGCGTGCCGCAGGTGATCGACACCTGGTTCGACTCGGGTTCGATGCCATTCGCGCAGTGGGGCTATCCGCACAAGGCGGGGAGCGCGGAGCAGGTCGCGCGCTACTTCCCGGCGGACTTCATCGCCGAAGGCGTCGACCAGACGCGCGGCTGGTTCTACTCGCTGCTCGCGATCGCGACCGGGCTCGGCGACGCACTGCCGAACAACGGACCGGGCGTCGCGACGCGCGGCGCGGACGACCGCGGCGTGATGAACCGGGCGGCGCCGTACCGCGCCGTCGTGGTGAACGATCTCGTGCTCGACGCGAACGGGCAGAAGATGTCGAAGAGCAAGGGCAACACCGTCGAGCCGAGAGCGGTGATGGAGCGACACGGCGCCGACGCGGTGCGGCTCTTCCTGATGGCGAGTTCGCAGGTGTGGGTGCCGCGCCGGTTCGACGAGGTCGCGATCCGCGAGACCGCGGGGCGCTTCCTCGTGACGCTGCGCAACGTCTACAGCGGCATCTTCGCGCAGTACGCGAACTTCGGCTGGGCGCCGGGCGCGGCCGATCCGAAGGTCGAGGACCGTCCGGTGCTCGACCGTTGGGTGCTCTCGCGGCTCGCGAGCGTCGAGGCCGAGGTCGATGCGTTGCTCGATCGCTTCGACGCGACCGCGGCGTCGCGCGCGCTCATGGACTTCGTGAGCGAGGACGTCGCGAACTGGTACGTGCGGCTCTCGCGCGGGCGCTTCTACGAGACCGGCGGCGCCGACAACCGCGCCGCCTTCGCGACGCTGCACGAGGTGCTGACGGTGACGAGCCGACTGCTCGCGCCCTTCGCGCCGTTCGTGAGCGACTGGATCCACACCGAGCTCACCGGCGCGTCGGTGCATCTCGCGGGGTTCCGGCGCGCCGGCGTGGCCGCGCCCGATGCCGGCCTCGAGCGCGCCATGCGTGCCGCGCGCACGCTCGCGACGCTCGGCCGCGCGGCGCGCGAGACCGCGGGCATCAAGGTGCGCCAGCCGCTCGGCCTGCTCACCTGCGTGACGCCCGGTGTCGCCGCCGCCTGGCATGCGATGATCGCGCCGCTCGTCGCCGCCGAACTCAACATCAAGCGCGTGACCTTCGCCGACTCCGCCGCCGACTGGGTGCGGCTCGAGGGCAAGGCGAACTTCCCCGTGCTCGGCAAGATCGTCGGCGCGGCCATGAAGGCCACCAAGCCGATCGTCGAGGCGCTCTCGCAGGAGCAGCTCCGCACGATCGAGCAGGGCGGCACGGTGACGGTCGAGGTGCCGGGGCACGGTGTCCTCGCGCTCGACGCCACGCGCGTCGCGATCACCGCGCGCGCGAGCACGTCGCTCGTGGTGCAGCAGGGCGACGGGCTCTCCGTCGCGTTGGACCCGGAGGTGACGCCGGTGCTCCGCGCCGAGGGGATGGCGCGCGAGGTGGTGAGCCGCGTGCAGCGCCTCCGCAAGGAAGCGGGGCTCGCGGTGAGTGACCGGATCCGGCTCGCCGTGGCGGCGCCGGCCGAGGTGCAGGAGGCGCTGCGTTCGCACGCGGCGTGGATCGCAGGAGAAGTGCTGGCCCGGGAGTGCGTCATCAGCGACGCGCTGCCCGAGAATTCCGTGTGGCTCGCGACCGCCGAGGTGGACCTCGACGGCACGATGGCCCGCATTGCCCTTACCCAGGACCGCTGAAGATGCCGACCGCGAAAGACGCTGGCGAGAAGAAGTTCAAGCCGCTCTCCAAGAAGCAACTCCAGTACTTCGAGAAGCGCCTCCTCGACGAGCGCAAGCGCGTCCTGAAGGAACTCGGCCACTACGACGAGACCTTCGGCAACACGCCGCAGGGCGCCAGCAGCGACCTCAGCGCGTACTCGTTCCACATGGCGGACCAGGGCACCGACGCCATGGAGCGCGAGAAGGCCTTCCTGTTCGCGAGCAAGGAAGGGCGCTTCCTGTGGCACGTCGACCAGGCGCTGCGCCGGCTGTACCGCCAGCCCGAGGAGTTCGGGAAGTGCCACAGCTGCGGCGGCGAGGTCGGCTTCGACCGACTCGACGCGCTCCCGCACGCGCGGTTCTGCATCGAGTGCAAGCAGAAAGAGGAAGATGGAAAGAAGTAAGGGCGGGGCGATGCCGCCGTCGCGATTCCTCGGGATCGCGGCGGTGGTCGTGGTGCTCGACGGCATCACCAAGGCCGTGGCCGTCGACCGGCTCACGCCGGCGTACGTGCCGCATCCGGTCTGGGGGGAATGGGTGCGCCTGACCCTCGTCTACAATCCGGGCGCGGCCTTCGGGCTGCACCTCGGCGCGTATTCACGCTGGATCTTCATGGCGCTCACCGTCGTCGCGGTCGTCGTGATGTGGCGGCTCTACCGGCAGGCGGAGTCGGACGCGAAGTGGCGCACCTGGGCGCTCGCCCTCGTGAGCGGTGGCGCGCTCGGCAACTTGATCGACCGCGTGCGCAGCGGCCGCGGCGTCGTGGATTTCCTCGACGTGGGGGTCGGCGTGTGGCGTTGGCCGACGTTCAACATCGCGGACATCGCGGTGAGCAGCGGGGCGATCATCCTGGCGGTGGTGTTGTGGAACGAGGAAGAGGAGCGGGCGGCGTCCACGTGACTGAGCCCCTTGGACCAGGCACCTACAGCTTCTCCAGCGACGATGTCTCCGGCGAGCGACTCGACCTCGCGGTCGCGCGCCTCACCGGCCTCTCGCGCACGCAGGCCGCGACGCTGATCGCGACGGCGAAGGTGACCGTCGACGGCCGTTCGGAGCGCGCGAGCTACCGGTGCATCGCCGGCGAGTCGATCGACCTCACGATCGCGCCCGCGCCCGGTCGCGAGGTCGTGGGCGAGCAGATCCCGCTGCAGGTGGTGTTCGAGGACGACGACATCGTCGTGGTCGACAAGCCGGCGGGCATGGTGGTGCACCCGGCCCCGGGCAACTGGACCGGGACGCTCGTGAACGCGCTGATGGGGCGAGGGCAGGGGCTCGCCGAGAGCACCGCGCCGGATCGCGCGGGACTCGTGCACCGGCTCGACAAGGAGACGTCGGGCCTGCTGCTGGTAGCGAAGACCGACCGCGCGCTGCGGGTGCTGAGCGAGGCGCTCGCGGCTCGGCGGATCAAGCGGCGCTATGCCTGTCTCTCTTGGGGGCATCTCGACGCCGACTTCGTGAGCGTGGACAAGCCGCTCGCGCGCGATCCCAACGACCGCACCAAGGTCGCCGTGCGGCCCGACGGGCGGCAGGCGAAGACCGATTTCCACCGTCTCGCGCGGTTCGATTCGGCCGACCTGCTGCGGGCGCACCTGCACACGGGACGGACGCACCAGATCCGCGTGCATCTGGCGTCGATCGGGCATCCGGTGGTTGGGGATGACACGTATGGCGGCGGGGGAGGACGGCGACTGGTCGCCCTTCCGCCCAAGCGGCATTTCCTTCATGCCGCCTGGCTCGTCTTCACTCACCCGGTGTCCGGTATCGAGATCGAGCTGCGATCGCCGCTTCCGGACGATCTCCGGACGTCGCTCGCCACGGTGGCGGGAGAGGCCGATTGGTTTGCCCACCCAGACCCCCTGGAGTACCTTGGCTTCTATAGAGCGGCCGACTGAATCCTCATTGCCACGGTATCTCGTGGTGGTGGCGGGTCAGCAGCGGTTCGCGTGGGAGTTGAGCGCCATCAAGGAGATCGTGCCCGCTCGCGCGGTCACGCGTCTCCCGGGGGCGCCGATCTGGGTGCTTGGCCTGCTCAACTTGCGGGGCCGCGTGGTGACGGTGGCCGATCTCGCGCTGCGGATGGGGCTCGAGGCGGGTGCCGACGGATCGATCGTGGTGCTCGACGTGGACGGACGGATGCTGGGCGTGCGCGTGGACGAAGTGCGCGCGGTGGCGAATGCGGAGGACGCCGCGGTCGAACCCGTGGAAGCGGCGCGTGCCGCGGACGGGCTGGTGGCGGGCATGGTCCGACTGAGTGAGGGACCGGCGGCGCTCGTGGACGCCGCGGCCTTCGCGCGATCGGTCCTGGTGACGGTGTGAGGGTTGACCATCTCTTCGACGAGGCAAGCGTGGCTCCGACGGTATTGATCTGTGACGACGCGATCTTCATGCGCACGATGGTGGGCGACATCCTGCAGCAGGCCGGGTTCGAGATCGTGGGCGAGGCCGAGACGGGCACGCAGGCGGTGGAGCAGTACAAGAAGCTGCGCCCCGACCTCGTGACGATGGACATCGTGATGCCCGACATGGGCGGCATCGACGCGGTGCGGGAGATCACGAAGATCGATCCCAACGCGAAGGTGCTGATGTGCAGCGCGATGGGGCAGCAGTCGCTGGTGGTGGAGGCGATCCAGGCGGGCGCGAAGGACTTCGTGGTGAAGCCCTTCCAGCCGAGTCGGGTGCTCGAGGCGGTGCAGCGGGTCCTGGGCTGATCCGACCCAGGCACCGCCCCTCCTCACCCCACTCCCTCCCGCCGCGTGGATCCGTCCCGCTACGCCGATCTCTTCCGCACCGAGAGCCGCGACCAGCTCTCGGCGCTCAATCGCGCCCTGCTCGCGCTCGAACAGGGCGAGGCGATGCGCGAGCCGGTGGATGCGATCTTCCGCGGCGTGCACACGATCAAGGGGATGAGCGCGACGATGGGCTACACGGCCGTCGCCGAGTTCTCGCACGAACTCGAGTCGTTGCTCGACAAGGTGCGCACCGGCGAACAGAGCCTCACGGCCGAGCTCATGGACGCGCTCTTCTCCGCCGCCGACGCGCTCGAGGACGGCATCGAGGCTGCGCGCGAGGACGACGCGATGTCGCCGGCGATGACGCGTGTGCTCGAGCGACTGCACGACGTCGCGGGGGGACGCGCGACGGCCGAGTTCCGGGTGGTGCGGCCGAGCGAGATCTTCCGGGTCACGTCCGAGCTCGCCGTGCCCGAGCGTGTGGCGCCGAGCGACGCGGGCCCCTCCGCCGTGGTGCGCGTGGTTCAGGCGTCGACGACGCTCCTGCCCGGCGTCCGCGCCTTCATGGTGATCCAGCGCCTGCGCGAGTTCGGCGAGATCGTGTCGAGCACGCCGTCGGTGGACGCGCTGCAGGCGTCGATTTCGCCGCAGCGGTTCGAGGTGCGCGTCGCGACGAGCGCCGGCGTCACGGAGCTCGAGCGCGCGGCGCGGAGCGCAGGGGACGTGGCCGAGGTGTCGGTCGAGCTGATCGGGACGGCGGTCCCTGTCGCCGTCGCCGTCGTCACGGCGGCGCCGTTCAACCGCCGCGCCGAGGACCGGGCGCCGGAGTTCGGGCGGCGCGCGAGCGACGCGTTCCACGCGGTCGACGACCTCGCGGTCACCGCCGAACGCGCGATCCCCGTGGCCGCCCGCACGAAGCATGTGCGGATCGAACTCTCGCGCCTCGACACGTTGCTCAACCTGATCGGCGAGCTCGTGATCGTGCGCGGGCGCCTCAACGCGCTCACGCGCGCGATCGCGCTGCCGGCGCTGGCCGACGCGATGTCGGACGCGACGCGACTGATCGGCGACCTGCAGGCGGAGATCATGACGAGTCGGCTCGTGCCGGTCGGGCAGATCTTCGACCGTTTCCCGCGCCTCGTGCGCGACATCGCGCGGCAGCTCGGCAAGGACGTGGTGCTGCAGATCGAAGGGAAGGAGATCGAGCTCGACCGCTCGGTGCTCGACGAGATCGCGGAGCCGGTGGTGCACCTGCTGCGCAATGCGGTCGATCACGGACTCGAGCTGCCCGAGGCGCGCGAGACGCAGGGGAAGCCGCGCGCGGGGCGGCTCACGCTCGCCGCGCAGCGTGACCGCGCCTCGGTGCTGATCACCGTGCGCGACGACGGCAAGGGGATCGACCGCGCGCGCGTGCTGAAGAAGGCGATCGCGCTCGGCATCGTCGAGCCGGGCACGACGAGGCTCGACGACGAGGCGATGCTGCGCTGCATCGCGCAGCCGGGTCTCTCGACCGCGGAGCAGGTGACGGACGTGTCGGGGCGCGGCGTCGGGATCGACGCGGTGCAGAGCCGCGTGCGCGTGCTGGGCGGATCGCTCGAGGTGGCGACGGCGCCGGGAGAGGGCACCACGGTGACGATCCGTCTCCCGGTCACGCTCGCGATCGTGCGCGCGCTGCTCGCGCGCGTGGGCGACGAGCGATACGCGCTGCCGATGACGCACGTGCGCGAGACGATGGAACGGCTGCCGGCGACGATCCGACAGGTGCAGGGGCGCGACGTGCTCGTGCTGCGCGACGAGGTGCTGCCCGTGCTGCGGTTGCGCGACGTCGTGCACCTGCCGGCGGGACGCGCGGCGGTGCTGGAGGAGATCGTGGTGATCGAGCGCGGGGATCGCCGCGCGGGACTCGTGGTCGATGAGCTCACCGGACAGGAGGACATCGTGGTGAAGTCGTTCGATGCGGTGCGGGACGGGATGGCGCTCTTCAGCGGAGCCACGATCCTCTCCGACGGGGCGCCCGCGCTCATCGTCGACGTGGGGAGCCTCCTGTGAGCGCGCCCGCGGGACAGGACCTGCGCGACCTCTCGCCGCGCCAGCTCGACGCGCTGCGCGAGGTGGCGAACATCGGTGCGGGGCATGCCGCGACGGCGCTGTCGCAGATGACCGACCAACGGATCATGATCAGCGTGCCGCAGCTTTCGATCGCATCGATCGACGACATGCCGAACCAGATCGCGGAGCCGGAGGAGCCGGTCGCCGCGGTGCTCATGAAGATGGAGGGCGACCTCACCGGTCTCACGCTCCTCGTGTTCCCGCGTCCGATCGCGATGCGCGTCGCCGGGCTCATGATGCGCCGTCCGGTGACGACGCTCGGCGTGATCGAGGAGTCGGCGATCAAGGAGGCAGGCAACATCCTGAGCGCGGCCTACCTCAACGCGCTCGCCGACTTCCTGAAGATGACGCTGCTGCCGTCGCCGCCGAGTCTCGCGGTCGACATGAGCGACGCGGTGCTGAGCTCGACCTTCGTGGCGAGCGCGCATGGCGGGATGCAGGTCGTCTGCGTGGAGAGCGAGTTCCAGCTGCAGGAGCAGAACGAGCGCCTGCGCGGCTTCTTCCTGCTGCTGCCGGACCCGCCGAGCCTGCAGCGGATCCTCAAGGCGATCCACGTCGCGTGACCGAGCCCACGGCCACCCGCATCTCCGAACGGGACCGCGAGGTCCTGCGCGGCTTCGCGCGGCGGATCGATCCCTCGGACGCGGGGGCGCACAACAACCTCGGCGTGCTCTATTTCAACAAGGGGCTCTACCAGGAGGCGGTGTCGGCCTTCACGCAGGCGCTCGAGCTCGACCCGAAGATGCAGGTGGCACAGCGCAATCTCGAGGTCGCGTACTTCAACACGGGCTATTACGACCAGCGCGTGAGCGAACTGCGCGAGCGGATCCGCGCGCATCCCGAGGACCGGGACGCGCGCTGGGACCTCGGTCGCGCCTTCGCGCTGCTCGGCCAGCACGACGACGCGATCCCCGAGTTCCGCGCGATCCTGCAGCAGAAGCCCAATGACGTCGGCGCGCTGATCCAGCTCGGCCTCTCCGAGAAGGCGAGCGGCCGGCTGGGCGAGGCGCTGAGCTGGTTCCGTCAGGCGCTCGCCGGCGATCCCCAGAGCTCGCTGCTGCACTTCTACGTGGGCGAGGTGCTCTACAACCAGGGCGTGTTCGAGGACGCGCTGAGCGCGCTGCGCACGGCGATCCGTCTCAACCCGGACAACCCCGACGCGCACTTCCTGCTCTCGTTCCTGCTGGGCGACATGGGGCAGCATGCCGAGGCGCAGGTGGCGTCGAAGCGCGCGGTGCAGCTCAACCCGTCGCTCTCGCGCGCGCAGGCGAACCTCTCGCTCGACCAGTACGACCCGAAGAAGTACGAGGAGCTGCTGCCGGGCCGCCAGGCACGGAAATCGCAGGCGCAGATGGCGATCGCCGAGGGCGAGACGCTCGCCCAGTACACGCTCGGCGTCGCGTACCGGCAGCAGGGCTACCTCGCCGAGGCGATGAAGGCGTACCAGCACGCGCTCGAGCGCGGCGAGGACCGCGCGCTCGTGATGCAGGCGATGGCGGAGCTGCACCTGCTGCAGAAGGATCCGAAGCCGGCGATCGAGCTCTACGACACGCTGATCGCGATGCGGTCCGACAGCCCGAAGCTCTGGAACGAGCGCGGCGTGGCGCTGCACCAGGCGGGCGAGCACGCCGCCGCGGCGGAGAGTTATGCGCAGGCGCTCGAGCTCGACCCGCGCTACGCGCTCGCGCGCAACAACCTCGGCGTCGCGCTCTTCCACGCCGGCGCGCCCGACGACGCGGTCGACGCGTTCCGCTCGGCGCTCAAGTCCGACCCGGAACTCGTGAAGGCGCGGTTGAATCTCGCGCTGCTGCTCACGCGGGGGCGCCGCTACCAGCTCGCGCTCGAGGCCTACCGTCAGGTGCTCGACAGCGCGCCGGACAACGCGACCGCGTGGAACGGCATCGGCATGGTGCTCGCGGAGCTGCGCAAGTTCGACGACGCGAAGACGGCCTTCGCGCGCGCGATCCAGGCGAAGCCCGAGTTCGCCGAGGCGCATTACAACCTGAGCTTCACGCTCTCCAACCTCGGGGACTTCGAGGGCGCGCTGCGCGAGACGAAGCTCGCGCTCGAGCTCGACCCGTACTACGTCGCACAGCGGTTCGCGCTCGCGATCGACCTCGAGTACGAGGACCCCGACCTCTCGGTGGTGCCCGACCTCGGCGGCGAGCACCGGATCACGACGGAGGTGGACACCTTCACCTTCGACCCGACGCTGCTCGACTCGATCTTCACCGCGCTCGCGCCGGCTCCCGAGGCCGCGCCGCTGCCGTTGGAGAGCGATCCGTACCGGCTCGCGGCCGACTTCCTGTCGAAGGGGCTCACCGACCGTGCGATGGCGGAGACGCGGCGCGCGCTCGCGCGCGGCGCCGACCCGGTCACCGGCAACGTGCTCCTCGGCGAGGCGCTCGGTCGGCAGGGCGCGTGGGGCGACGCGCTCGAGCGGTTCGAGAACGCGCGCGAGCGCGACTCCGGCGATCTCGGCGCGCTGCGCGGCCAGGTGCAGTCGCTGCTCATGCTCGGCCGCGGCGCCGAGGCTGGGGCGGTGGCCGAGGCGCTCGTCGGCATCGCGCCGGACGATCCCGACGCGTTGATGCTCGTCGCGACCGCGCGCTTCGAGGCCGGCGAGGCCGACCGCGCGCTCGCGGCGCTCGCCCACGCGCGCACGGTGGCGCCGCAGCGCGCCGACGTGCTGCGCGGGATCGGCAACATCACGCGCGCGCTCGGCGACCTCGACGCGGCGATCGCGGCCTACCGGCACGCCCTTGCGCTCGATCACGACTTCGCGGCGGTCCGCTTCGACCTCGCGCAGTTGCTGCTGCAGCGCGGTCTCTTCGCCGAGGCGGAGCAGGAGTTGCTCGCGGCGCTCGATGCCGTGCCGACCTACGCCGACGCCACGCTCGCGCTCGCGGGCGTCTACCGCGTCAGCCACCGCGCGCGCGAGGCGCTGCTGCTGCTCGTGGAGTTCCTCGAGCGCGATCCGTACAGCGTCTCGGGGCTGCTCGCGCTCGGCGAGCTGCTGCTCGAGGAGGAGCGCGTGAACGACGCCGCGGTCGCGTTCCAGCGGATCCTGCGCTTCGACGGGACGCACGTGGGCGCGATCTTCTACCAGGGCGTGCTGCTCGCGCGCCAGGAGCGGTTCCGCGAGGCGCTCGCGTCGTGGCGGAAGGTCGCGATGCTCGCGGCCGACAGCGACTGGGCGCGCCGCGCCTTCCGCGAGTCGCGCAAGGCGCAGCACCGGCTCGAGGGCGGCGACGCCCCCGAGGGCCCGTCGGCCCCGGAGCCCTGATGGCGATCGAAGGCCCGCTCAAGGAGCTCGGCATCCACGACGTCTTCCAGCTGCTGGACCTGAGCCGGAAAACGGGGACGCTGCTCGTCACCTCCGAACTGCGCGACAACGAGGGGACGGTGCTCTTCGAGAATGGGAGGATCGTGAGCGCGACGATCCGGTCCAACCCGCACCGGCTCGGCGACCTGCTGATCCGGTCAGGGCGGCTGAGCGAGACCGACATGATGCGGGCGCAGGCGCTCCAGCAGCGCGGCGACCGCCGTCGGCTCGGCGAGATCCTGATCGCGCTCGATCTTGTCACGCCCAAGGAGATCGAGCGGCAGATACGGCTGCAGATCGAGGCCGTGGTGTTCGAACTGATGTCGTGGCGCGAGGGATTCTTCCGGTTCGACGAGGGACTGCGCGAGGAGCAGTTGCGCGACGCCGGCGTGCCACTGAGCACCGAGTCGCTGCTCATGGAGGGCGCGCGGCGGATCGACGAATGGTCGCGCATCGCCGATCGCGTGCCGAATCTCTCGATGGTGCCGTACCTCACGCCGCCCGACGAGGAGCATCCCGCGCTGCTCGATCTCCTGCCGACCGAGTGGCAGGTGCTCGCGCTGATCGACGGCGTCAACGACCTGCGTGAGATCTCGACCACGCTCGCGATGAGCGAGTTCGACGTCGCCCGCATCACCTACGGCATGGTGAGCACCGGCGTGATCCGGCTCAAGCAGCCCGAGCGCGCCTCGCGCATCGTGGCGCTGCCGCACGACGCCGCGCGCGACGGCGGCCGCGTCGACCCGCATCTCACGCCGATCAGCAACTCGGCCGAGCCGCTGCGGCGCGGCGCGACGGCCTTCCGGCGCGGCGAACTCGCGGAGGGGATCGCCGTCTGGCGCCAGTTCGTGAAGTCGGTACCGCAGTATCCGGGACTCACGTCGATCCTCGACGGGATCGCGGCCGCCACCACGCTGTTGCAGGTGCTCGAACGCGAGGTGCCGGATGGCCGTTGACGACATCCACGCCATGAGCGAGACGCTCGCGGCGGACCCGGGGAGCCTCGTCTTCCTCCCGCTCGCCGAAGCGCTGCTCGCGCGCGGCGACCTCGCGCGCGCGGCGCGCGTGGCGCAGCGCGGCGCGACGCGGCACCCCGGGCGGCTCGAGGCGCACGACCTCGTCGCGCGCGTCGCGCTCGCGCAGGGGGACGAGGCGAAGGCGGAGGAGTCGTGGATCGCGGTGCTGCATCTCGATCCCGACTTCGAGACGGCGCATCGCGGCCTCGGGCTCGTACGCTACCGCCAAGGCCAACTCGACGAGGCGCACCAGCATCTCGCCTACGCGGCCCATCTCGACCCCGACGACGACGCGGTGCGGGTGGCGCTCGACGCGGTGAAGGGCGTGCTCGCGCACCGCGACGGGTCGGGGCCGCATGCGCGCGCCGATCATGCGGAACAGCTCGAAGTGCCGGCGCCGACGGACTTCGCGGGAGAGTCGCCCGCGCGACTCTTCGATCCGATCCTCGACGAGAGCAAGCAGGTCGCGCTGCTGCTCGAGTCGGACGGCCTCGTGAGCGCCGGGCAGTACCTCACGGGCGATGGCCGCGATCTCGGGAGCGAGATCGGCGCGCACCTCACCGGAGTGAGCGACGAGGCCGAGCGCGCGATGCGGCACTTCAAGCTCGGCCGGTGGACGCGTCTGGCGATCGAGACCGAGGCCGCGACGATCGCGATGGCGCCGATGGGGCCGCGCGCGGTCCTCGTCGCCGCCTCGCGCGACGAGCCGCTCGGCTTCGTGCGCCGCACGCTCGAGCGCTGCCTCGTGGTCGCGCGCGGCTGGATCGGGGAGGGGGCATGAGCAGTTTCGCACCGATCATCGAGGCGGTCACGCGCCATCGCGGCGTCTCGGCCTGCGTCGTCGTGTCCGAAGGCGACGGGATCGTCGTCGACGGCACGGCGCAGATCGGCGTGAGCATCAATGCCTTCGCGGCGCTCACCGCCTCGCTCTACCGCAAGGCAGGGAAGGCGTCGGCCGCGGCGGGCTTCGGCGCGGTGCGCTACTTCGAGCTCGAGGCCGAGGAAGGACGCGTGCTCGCCGCCGGGCGCGGCGGGCTGGTGGTGGTCGCGGTCGCGGAGACGCGCGTGAACGTCGGCATGCTCCGGATGGAACTCCTGCGCGCCGCGGAGTCGCTGTGATCCGCCACTCGGTGATGGTGGGATGGGCCGACGCGCCGATCAAGCGGTACGTGGACGACGCGCGCCTGCAGCTCTCGGTGCTGATGCACCCGAGCGGCCAGGTGCTCGCGCAGCACGGGTTCCAGAAGAAGCTCGACGTGCAGACCGCCTGCGCCCTCTCGGCGGCGATCAACGCGACGGCGGTGCAGTTGGGGCTCATGATCGATGGCGCACCGTTCCGTGGCCTGCACTACGCGGGCGAGGTGCGTCAGCTGTATCTCGCCCAGATCCCGGTCGTCACCGGCACGCTGCTCCTCCTCTCGGTCTTCGACGAAGAGAGTTCCCTCGGTATCGTTCAGCTGTATCTCGACGAGTTGCGCGCGACGCTGGCCGCGACCGCACCCGCCGAGGAGGACGCTCCACCCGCGCTCGCGGAGGATTTCGAGCGCGACCTCAACACGAACCTCGCCGCCCTGTTCGGGAGGCGCGCCTGACCGTCTTCCGCCCTCGTCACCGGATCACCCCGTGAGCCTCGTCAACTACGCCACGCGCGAGATCACCTGCAAGATCGTCTACTACGGCCCCGGACGGTCGGGGAAGACGACGAACCTGCACTACATCTACGGGCAGGTGCCGGGCGACCGGAAGGGCCAGATGGTCTCGCTCGCCACGCAGACCGACCGCACGCTCTTCTTCGACTTCCTGCCGATCGACCTCGGGTCGATCTCGGGCTTCACGACGCGCTTCCAGCTCTACACGGTGCCGGGACAGGTCTACTACCAGACCACCCGCAAGCTCGTGCTGCAGGGCGCCGACGGCGTGGTCTTCGTGGCCGACAGCCAGGCGCGCCAGCTCGACGAGAACATCGAGTCGATGCAGGACCTGCACGCCAACCTCGCCGAGCAGGGCGTGGACGTGCGCGCGATGCCGCTCGTGATCCAGTACAACAAGCAGGACCTGCCGCCGGAGATCGTCACGCCGGTCCCGGAGCTCGACGAGGCGCTCAACTTCCGTGGCGTGCCCTCGTTCGCGGCCGACGCGTTGCACGGCCCGGGCGTCTTCGAGACGCTGCGCGGCATCTCCGAACAGGTGCTCCGCCGTCTGAGCACCGGGAACCAGGGCCGCTAGCGTGCGTCTCGATCCGCGTCTGACCTTCGATCGGCTCGTCGTCGGGGCGGGGAACCGCCTCGCGGCCGCGGCCGCGCGCGCGGTCGCGGAGTCGCCCGGCACCACCTACAACCCGCTCCTCATCTACGGCGGTTCCGGGCTCGGCAAGACGCACCTGATCACGGCGGCCGCGCACCGCCTGCTCGAACTGCAACCCGGCGCCGAGGTGCTCGCGCTCACACTCGACGAGTTCTCGGAGCAGTTCCACGCGGCGGTGTCGGCGGGAGAGACGCACGCGTTCGGCGGACGGCTCTCGCACGCCGACCTGCTCGTGCTCGACGACATCCAGTTCCTCAGCGGGCGGCGCGAGATGCAGGCCGATCTGCTGCGGCACTTCGCGCGGATGCAGGACGAGGGGCGGCAGATCCTCTGCGCGAGCGACCGGCCGCCGGCCGAGATCGTCGACGTGGACGAGCGGCTGATCCAGCGGCTCTCCGGCGGGCTCGTGGTGGACGTCGCGGTGCCCGAGTACGAGGCGCGCGTCGCGATCCTGCGCGCGGCCTGCAAGGAGCGCGGTGTCGTCGTGCCCGCCGGCGCGCTCGAGTCGATCGCGCGCAAGAGCGTGCTCTCGGTGCGCGAACTGCAGGGTGCGCTCAATCAGTGGATCGCCAAGCAGACCCTCGGCAGCGGCAGCATCACCCGGGTGCGCACGCCGATGCCCGGCGACGTGAATGCGATGCCGAGTTCGGGCGAGTTCCTGAGCTTCCTCACGGACGTCACGAGCGCGGTGCAGCTGCACGTCGAGTCGTGGCACGTGCGGTTGCGCGAGACGATCGCGTACTGGAGCGGCGAGGGGTATCGCACCGCGGTGCTCGAGCGCGCGCTCCTCCTGCCGCAGGATCCCGACGTCCCCGCGCTCGTCTCGGTCTACGTGCAGGCGGTCGAGCACCTCCGCGCGCTCGAGGCCGAGGTGAGGCAGGTCGACCGCTCGTTGGGCGGGCATGAGGTCTTCCGCGACCCCGAGCGGCTCGCGGAGGCCGAGGCGTTCGTGGAGCGCGCGCTCGCCGGCGAGATGCCCCCGGGCGGACCGAATCCCGCGTTCACGCGCGCGGGGTTCGACGAGGGCGCGTCGAACCAGCTCGCGCTGCACGCCGCCGACGCGGTGATCGTGGCGCCGGGGACGCGCTACAACCCGCTGTTCATCACCGGCTCGAGCGGCGTGGGCAAGACGCATCTCGTGCACGCCGTCGGCAACGCCATCGCCGATCACTCGGATGGCGCGCTGCAGGTCTCCTGCGTCCACGCGCAGGTGCTCGTCGACGAACTGATCGCGGCGATCCAGCAAGGCACGGTGGAGCGGTGGCGCAGCCGCTACCGCGCCGCCGACGTGCTGATCGTCGACGACGTGCAATTCCTCGCCGGCAAGGAGCGAACACAGGACGAGTTCTTCTTCGTCTTCAACGCGCTCGCCGAGGAGGGGAAGCAGATCATCCTCGCCAGCGACCGGCCGGCGTCGGAGATCCCGGAGTTCGCCGAGCGGCTGCGCTCGCGCTTCGAGGGCGGGCTCTCGGCCGCCATCCAGCCGCCCGATCGCGCCTTGCGCGAGAAGCTCGTGTCGCGGTTCCTCGCCGCGATCGGGCGGCCCGCGCCGCCGAAGCTCCTCGACGTGGTCTGCGACCCGCCGGTGCAGAGCGTGCGCGAACTCATCGGCGTCGTGAACCGACTCGCCGCCGCCGCGGACGCGCGCGGCGGCGCGCTCGACGCCGTGCTCGCGCGCGAGGAACTCGGCTTCGGCGCGTCCGCGTCCGCGACGATGGCGCCGGCCGCCGCTGCGGACGCCGCGGGCGACCGCACCTTCCTCGACCGCGAACGCGTCATATGGGAATGGCCCGACGTCGGCGCGCGCCTCATCGAGGGGCTCCGCTAGATGGCGATCAGGGGCTCACTCAAGGAAGCGTCGCTCCCCGACGTGCTGCAGCTCCTCGCCATGGGCAAGAAGAGCGGCTGCCTCTCGGTCACGCACCGCAACAACTTCGGCTCGATCCACTTCGACAAGGGCCGCATCAGCTACGCGTCGATCGTCAACCGGCGCGACCGGCTCGGCGACATCCTCGTCAAGAGCGGCATCCTCTCGCAGGAGCTCCTCGACGACGCGATCGCG
>JAYTNC010000478.1:0-7191 GCA_043748515.1 Gemmatimonadota bacterium
CGCGCGGTGTCGGCGTCGGCGAGCGGCACCTCGCCCGGAAGCGGGTACTCGATGCTCCGCCCGAGCGGCGTGACCCAGCGCGCGTTGGTGAGCGAGATCGCGGCGCCGTTCTCGAGCCGGTAGATCGCCTGCGCACTGCCCTTTCCATAGGTCGCGCGCCCGATCACGAGCGCGCGATCGTTGTCCTGCAGCGCGCCGGCGACGATCTCCGCCGCGCTCGCGGTGAGCTGGTTGACGAGCACCGCGACCGGCAGGTCGGGCCATCGCTCGGGCGTGGAGTCGGCGTAGACGGCATTCGCCTGCTCGACGCGGCCACGCGTGCTCACGATGCGAACGCCAGGCGAGAGGAAGAGGTCGGCGACACGCACACCCTGCGCGAGCAACCCGCCCGGATTGTTGCGCAGGTCGAGGATGATCGAGCGCGCGCCCGCCGTCCGCAGCGAGTCGATGGCGCGTACGAGCTCGGTCTCGGTCGAGTCGCTGAACGTCGAGACGACGAGGAAGCCGACGCCGCCGTCGAGGACGGTGGCGCGCGAGACCGCACGGATGATCAGTTCGGCGCGCTCGAGCGAGAACGACAGTCGCGAGCCCGCGCCGCTGCCGCGCTCCACGACGAGCGCGACCTTCGAACCCGGCGGTCCACGGAACGCGATCCGCGCCTCCTCCACGGTCCAGCCCTGCATCGACCGGCCATCGACCTCGACGAGACGATCGCCGGGCTGCAGGCCGGCGCGTTCGGCCGGCGATCCCGCGCGCGGCTGCGACACCGTCACCCAGCCATCGCGCACATTCACCTGCAGCCCCACGCCCACGTACGAGTTGCTCGCGGTGCGCTCGAGGTTCTCGAGGCGCTCCGGCGTGAGGTACGCCGAGTTGGGATCGCCGAGCTCGTCGAGCAGGCCGATCGCGGCGAGTTCCCACATCCGCGCTTCGTCGACCGGCTCCACGTAACTGTCGCGCACGCGGAGCATGACGCTCTCGAGCAACCGTGCGCCGTCCTGCGCCGACCGGTCCCGTCCGCGCACGGCGCGCTGGATGAGCCAGACGCCGGACCAGGCCGCGGCGAGCATCAACACCGCCGAACCGATCGCGCGCATGCGTCTCATTCGGAGCACCTCATGCGGAGTGCCTCGGCCGCAGGAGCTCGGGCAGGAGCTCCGGCAGATGCGTCACGAGCGCGGCGCGCAAGCGGCCCTCGACCTCGTCCTCGGGACCCGAGGCGTCGACGGCGACGATGCGGCCGCACTCGAGATGCCCCTGTTGCCAGTCGAGTTCGGAGAAGCGGCGGAACGCGGCATCGACGCGCTCGTGGAACTCCTGCTCGGCGCGCTCGATACGATCCGCTCCGCTGCGCGCACCCGCGCGCGCGAGCCCTTCGCTCGGTGCGAGCGTGAGCAACAGCGTGAGATCGGGGACGAGGCCCGCCGTCGCGAGATGATTCGCGGCGCGCACCTCCGCCTCGGGCAGCCCGCGCCCATGCACCTGGTAGGCGTAGGTCGAGAGAAGGAAGCGGTCGAGCAGCACCTGCTCACCGTTCGCGAGCGCCGGCCGCAACTCCGCCGCGACGAGCTGCGCGCGCGACGCGATGAAGAGTGCCGCCTCGGTGCGCGGGGCGAGCGGCTCGTCGCTGTGCAGCAGCAGGTCGCGGATGCGATCGCCCGCGGGCGTGCCCCCCGGCTCGCGGAAGACGCGGTGCGCGACACCGGCCGCGGCGAGCGACGCGGCGAGCCGGCGGAGCTGGGTCGACTTCCCCGCTCCCTCGCCGCCCTCGAAGACCACGAGCCGCCCGCGCGACACGCGCGTTATCCGAGCGTGATGATCGAGCTCGTCGCGCCCTTCTTGATCCCCTCGAGGATCCACTGATTCACCTGCATCATCACCTTGTCGAAGTTCTCGTTCGTCACGATGACGCGCTGGTAGATCGCGCTTCCCTGCACCTTCGTGAGGAGCGTGTCGAGCTCCTGCTCCATCTCGGCGGTGGGCTGGTTGCCCGCCTCGATCATCTGCTGGGCGTCGTTGCGCAGCGCATCCATCCGCTGCAACGCCGCGACGACATCGCGATCCTCATTGAGCGCCTCGTTGGCGCGCTTCACGGCCTGATACTCCGCGCTCTGGCCGATCATCCGGCCGAGCTCCACCGCCTTGTCGTTCAGCATCACCGCTCCTGTCGTCGGGCCACCACGAAGCGCGGGCGGCCGGTCAAGTCGAGTCGTGTTTCGATGTCCGTGAACCGGCCATCGTCCCGCACCGCGGCCACCGCGAGATCGGCGCGCCGCGAATCCACTTCCATCGCCAGCAACCCACCCGCCACGAGCACGTCGGCCGCCTGCGGCACGAGCGCGCGGATGGCCCACATCCCGCCGTCACCGGAGAAGAGCGCCATCGACGGCTCCCACTCGCGCACGAGCGCGGGCAGCTCGGCGCGTTCCGACATCGCAATATACGGGGGGTTCGACACGACGGTGTCGAAGAGGGTTCCCTGCACGGGTTTGAGCAGAGAGCCCTCGTGGAACCGTAGGCGCGCACGCTGCTCCTCGGGGAGCGCCTCGGCGTTGCCGCGGGCGACCTTGAGCGCGTCGCCGGAGAGGTCGATCGCATGGACCTCGTCGAACGCACCCTCGGAGGCGAGCGCGAGGGCGATCGCGCCGGAGCCCGTGCCGACGTCCACCACCCGTCCCTTGCCGCCACGCTGTGCAGCGAGGACAAGATCCACGAGCATCTCGGTCTCGGGACGCGGAATGAGCACGCGCGGGTCGACCTTGAGCGTCAGGTGCCGGAACGTGGTGTGGCCGATCGCGTACTGCATCGGCATCCCCTCGGCGCGCTTGGCGGCCGCCGCGCGGATCGCCGCTTCGGTGGCCTCGTCGAGCTCGTCGTCGCGGTGCGCACTCGGCCAGAAGCGCTGCTGATCGAGCACGCCGGCGATCAGGTCGCGCGCTTCGGTGCGCGAGGGAGGCACTCCTGGGCTCGCGAGTTCCTCCGCGAGCGCGTCGAGCAGTTCACCGATCGTCATGGGTGTCCGTCCTCTGTGCGCCCGCGGGCTCAGCCGGCGTCGCCGGCGAGCTTCTCCTCGATGTCGGCGAGGCGGAGCGCTTCCATGAGTTCGTCGAGCTTGCCATCCATGATCCCCGTCAGGTCGTGCGTCGTGTAGCCGATGCGGTGATCGGTCACGCGGCTCTGCGGATAGTTGTAGGTGCGGATCTTCGCCGAGCGGTCACCGGTGGAGACCTGGCTGCGCCGCATCCGGGACCGCTCCGCCTCCTGCTCGGCGACGCGCATGTCGAGCAGGCGCGAGCGGAGCACCTCCATGGCGCGGATCTTGTTCTGCAGCTGCGACTTCTGGTCCTGCTGGCTGACCACGAGCCCGCTCGGCATGTGCGTGATGCGCACGGCCGAGTCGGTGGTGTTCACGCTCTGGCCGCCGGGGCCCGAGGAGCGGAAGACGTCGATGCGGAGATCCTTGTCCTCGATCCGGACGTCGACCTCCTCGGCCTCGGGGAGCACGGCGACGGTCGCAGCCGAAGTATGGATGCGGCCGGCGGCCTCGGTCGCGGGCACGCGCTGCACACGATGCACACCCGACTCGAAACGCAGGCCACCGAAGGCTTCATGGCCGGAGACCTTGAAGATCGCTTCCTTGATGCCGCCGAGCGTGGCGTCGGAGTGCGAGAGCGGTTCGATCTTCCAGCCGCCGTGGCGCTCGATGTAGCGCGTGTACATGCGGAGGAGGTCGGCTGCGAAGATCGCTGCCTCGTCGCCGCCGGCACCGGCGCGGATCTCGAAGATCGCGTTGCGATCGTGGAGCGGATCCGGGGGCAGGAGGAGGGGCTTCAGCGCCTCCTCGGCCGCGCCGATCGACGTCTCGAGGCGTCCGGCCTCGGCGCGCGCCTCGGCGGCCATTTCAGGATCATCATACGAGAGGAGCTCGCGCGCCTGCGCGAGCTCCAGATCGAACTTCTCGAGTTCACTGGCGCGTTCGACCACTTGGCCGAGGCGCTGGTGCTCCCGACCGAGGGACGCCATGAGTTTGGCGTCCTTGACGGTCTTGGGATCGAGCAGGTCGCGCTCGACCTCGGCGGCGCGCCTCAGCGCGTCGGCGAGGCGGTCGCGGATGCTCAGACGGTCGTCGCCTTGTTGTACTTCTGGCGGAAGCGTTCGACGCGGCCGGCGGTGTCGATGAGCTTCTGCTTGCCCGTGAAGAACGGGTGGCAGGCGGCGCAGATGTCCGTGTGGATCTCGGAGTGCGTGCTGCGCGTCGCGAACTTGTTGCCGCAGGCGCAGGAGACGGTCGCGGCCGCGTACGTCGGATGGATTTCGGGCTTCATTTGGTGCCTCAGGAACGTGTTCTGGGAGAGTCGGGAAAGATACCCGGGCTGCGAGGCTAAATGCAAGCCAGAAACCGCTTCGGCGGCTGGGGCAGCGTGCGCCGGGACCGAGGGCCGCGGGGGAAAGCTACCGCGAGCGTTCCAAGCGCGTTCCAAGCGCGTTCCAAGCGCGTTCCGGGAGCGCAACCACTGGAGGACCAACACCTTGCCGTGTTTGACAGCCCTCTGCCCTCGCCCTAACTTCGCCGCGAGACCTCCTGACCGCCGTTTCACCCCAGAAAAATGCCAGCCGCCACCGTCGACTTCCTCACGACCGTCCCGCTCTTCCGCTCCCTCGCGCAGTCCGAGGTCGTGGCGTTCTCGCAACTCGTGCGCGAGAAGAGCTATCCGAAGGGAAGCGTGATCCTCTTCGAGGACGACCCGGGCGATTCGCTCTTCATCGTCCGCGCGGGGCGCGTGAAGGTCGTGCTCGTCGCCGAGGACGGGCGCGAGGTGATCCTCGGGATCCTCGGCGTCGGTGAGCATTTCGGCGAGCTCTCGCTGATCGACGACCAGCCGAGGTCGGCGCACGTCGTCGCGATGGAGGAGTCGACCCTGCTGGTGCTGCGGCGCGAGGACTTCCGGCGCCGGGTGGAGCAGAACCCCGCGGTCGCGTGGGCGTTGCTGATCGAACTCTCGCGTCGCCTGCGACGCGCCGACGAGAAGATCGGATCGCTCGTGCTCCTGGACGTGCCCGGGCGCATCGCGCGCATGATCCTCGACTCGGCGACCGAGGGCGGGAGCGAGTTGATCGAGAAGCCGCTGACCCACCAGACGATCGCGCACGTGATCGGCGCGAGCCGCGAGACCGTCTCCCGCGCGATGCGCGAGTTCGTCGAGGCGGGATGGATCTCGACCGACCGCCGCCGCATCCGCATCACCGACCGCGCGGCGCTCGAGAAGCGCTCGCAGCAGCGACTCTGAGCCCCGGACCCTGTGACGCTTCGTGACGAACATCACGTCCGCGCCGTGACCGCCGGCTTTGGCGGTGCGGCGCTCGGGACGCGATCATTCAGTGTGAACCGGGGGAGCGAATGAGCTTGCGTGTCCGCTTCTGGGGGACGCGCGGGTCGATCCCGACCCCCGGGGCCCAGACGGTGCGGTATGGAGGGAACACTCCGTGCACGGAGGTCAGGACCGACGACGGATGGCTCATCATCCTGGACGCCGGGACGGGCATCCGTGAGTTGGGACGGGACCTGCTGTCGCGCGCCAACGGGGCGCCGATCAGGGGGGACATCTTCCTGACGCACGCGCACTGGGACCACATCCAGGGGATCCCGTTCTTCGCGCCGATCTTCGGGCGCGGGAATCACTTCAGGGTCTGGGGTTCGCAGTCGCTGGAGCGGGGAGTCGACCGGGTATTGCGGGATCAGATGTCGCCCGTCGTCTTCCCGGTGACGTTCGAGGAGCTCGATGCGACGATCGACTTCAGGGATCTCGCCGAGGGCACCCGGACGGAAGGTACGGGGTATGAAGTGACGGCCTTCGCCGTGCAGCATCCGGGCGGGGCGCTGGGGTACCGGTTCACCGAAGCCGGCAAGACGGGCGGCGGGCTGGTGTATGTGTCGGACAACGAGCTGGCGGAGCACTCGCGCTACGGGTCGCCGCCGGACTGGAAGGCGCGGATGGTGGAGTTCGTGCGTGGAGCGCAGGTGCTGATCCACGACGCGACCTACACCTCCGAGGAATACGAGAACCATCGCGGCTGGGGGCACTCGACCTTCCGCGACTGTGTGGAGCTGGCGCTGGAGGCGGGGGTGGGGACGCTGGTGCTCTTCCACCACGAACCGCGCCGCACCGATGACCAGCTGGACGCGCAACTCGCGGAATGCAGGGCGTTCGTGAAGGCGCGCGGCGGCGCGCTGCAGGTGGTGGCCGCTGCAGAAGGACTCACGCTGACTCTCTGACCCTCTCAGGAGGACTGATGTTCAAGCAGATCGCCCGTGTCACCGCCCTGATGGCCCTCGTGGTGGCCCCCGCGCTCGCGCAGGACGACACGCGGCCCACCGTCGCGGTGCTTCCGTTCGTGAACAGCGCGATCGGCGCCGCGAACGTCGAACTCGCCCCGCTCTCCAAGGGCATCGCGGAGCTCCTCCTCACCGAGCTTTCGCAGAACCCGGGCATCCGCCTGGTGGAACGCGAGAACATCATGAAGCTCCTCGAGGAACAGAACCTCGGCCGCGACGGCCGCGTCGACGACGCCACCGCCGCGCGCATCGGCAAGCTGCTCGGCGCGAAGCACATGGTGACCGGATCGTTCATCACCGACCGTTCGGGCAAGATGGTCATGACCGTGAAGTCGATCGACACCGAGACCGGCCGCATCGAGTGGACGCACCGCGGCGACGGCAAGACCGAGGAGTTCCTCGATCTCGTCACCCGCGTCGGTGCGGCGGCGAACGCCGGCCTCAAGCTTCCCGCGATCCCCGCGGCGGCGCGCCAGACCAGCGAAGTGCGCACCGAGCAGCAGCGCCGCGTGCCCTTCCAGGCCGTGATGCTCTACTCGCGCGCGATCAGCGCGCAGGACTCGGGCAACCGGGCGCAGGCGATCGAACTGTTCAATCAGGCGATCACGGCCTTTCCGAACTTCGCGGACGCCAAGGCGGCCAAGGCGAAGCTCGAAGGCGGCCAGTGATCCTGTACTGGCGGGTCTTCGCCCGCCGGCAGTAAGCTTTTGAACCGCCGGGTGTCCACGAGTCGTGGATCCCGGCGGTTCCTACGTTCGCCCCCACCCCGTGCAGCCACTCATCTTCGCCCCCGCCGGTCGCGCGATCGCTTCCCTCCCCCGTCTCGGGGCGGGGGACGCGCTCGACGTGCGCCGCGT
>JAYTNC010000479.1:0-16278 GCA_043748515.1 Gemmatimonadota bacterium
GTGGGGCCCGCTCGTCGAGGGCGTGATCCAGGTCGCCGCGGTGATGCTCGCACCGGCGCTGCTCGCGGCGCTGGCGGCCTTCGTCCTCTGGGCCTGGCGCGAGGAGCACCGCTCGCGCTAGCGGGGCGCGCACCGACGGCCGCGCGGACCTCAGCGGCGGAGCGCGACGGTCCCGATTACCCTTCGTCCACACCCATGTCAAACGCTTCCGTCGTGGATCCCGCGTTCCTCCGCCGCCTCGCGAAGTTGCCGGGAGTCGACGAGGGGAATCTCGCGACCGAACTGGTGCACAGCTTCGTCGGCCGGATGCCGCAGATCATGGAGCAGTTGCGCGCGCATGCGCGTGAAGGCGACGGGGCGGCACTCTCGCGCCAGGCGCACAGTCTCCGTGGCTCGGCCCTTCTGCTCGGCGCGACCCCGCTCGCGGAGCTCGCGCGATCGCTCGAGCAGGATGCGCGCGAAGGCGGGACGAGCGGAGGCGCGGCCGCCGCTATCGAAGCGATCGACACGGCGTGGGCGAGCACGCATCCCGCGCTCCTCGCCGTGAGCGGTGAGCTGGCCGCCGAGCGCCCTACACCGCCGCACCGACACGACGCAGAGTGATCACGACCTCCGCCGGGCGCACCACGCTGCCCGCAGGAATGTCCTGCGCGACCACGCACCCGGCCATGATCTTGCTCCCCGCGCCGATCGTGATCGGACCGAGGAGCACCGCTCCGGGTCCGACATGCACGTTCGCCTCGAGCCGCGGTGCGCCGACCACTCCGGTACGCCCGTCCCGAGCCTCGCCGAGCGTGACACCCTGGAAGAGCACACAGCCCGGCCCCACCTCGGCGCCACTGCTCAGCACCAACCCAACCCCGTGGACCAATGCCACACCGGGAGCGAGCCGCGTCAGCCAGTGGACCTCGGCGGCGTAGAGATGCCGGATCACCCGCGAGAGGATCGGCGCCGCGAGCGGGATGCGCATCGAGTGCGTCCAGCGCATCAACCGGTACATCGCGAGCATCTGGAACCCCACCTTGCGCACGAGATGTCCGCCGAGCGCGTCCCCGGGCACCTCGTCCGCGTGATACTTGCGACGCAGTACGCGCAGTTGGTCGTGGTCGGCGCGCACCGCCGACGTGAACGCCCGCCAGCGGCTCTCGGGCAGCTCGGTACCGGCGGACGGCAGAGGGGCGGCCGGACCGCGCACGGCGCGCAAGCTGCCGGCCTCGAGGCGCAGGCCACGGAAATAGTCGAATGCGTAGGTGAGCGTCGTGAGCCGCATCGCCCACTCGTTCCGGCCCACGGCATCCGCCGCTCGCGCGAGCAGATACGTCACGGCAGCCATCAGACCACCGAGCGTGGGCAGCGCGGTCGCGACGGCGACAAACGGCCGCGCGCGCGGGTCGATCAGCGACCAGAAGCGCCACGGGTGGATCTCGGACACGTCCGGATGCCGCGTGGCGATCTGCACGTCGGCGCGCCCCCAGAGCACGCTCCGGCGCCGCCACATCCTGGCGCTGCGATGATCGGAGTCGTGCACGGCCACCGCCTCGGCACCGAAGACGAAGCGGCAGCCGTGGCCTTCGAGCCGGATCCCGAGATCCCGATCCTCCGAGCGGCGCAGCGTGACGTCGAAGCCCCCGACCGCGAGATAGTCGGCGCGCCGGAGCGAGACGTTGCCGGTACAAAGATGCACGCCGCGGAGCGCCAGCCGTCCGGAGCGACCGTCCTCCTGGAAGCGCGCGAGCTGCCGGGCGTGGAACCGCTCGAACAGCGGCATCGCGCGCAACTCGGCGGCCGGCTGGATATTGCCTAGCACGACGATCCCCGCCCCACCGGTCGCGTGCGCGCGAAGATGCGCCGAGAGGAAGTCCGGACCGAGCTGCATGTCGTCGTCGACGAAGACGAGCACCGCGCCCCGCGCCTGCCGCGCGCCGGCGTCGCGCGCCGCGCCCGGGCCGCTGTTGGGGATGCGGAGGAAGCGCGTCGCCGCCGGCATGACGGCGTCGGCGACGGCGGCGATCGCCGGCAACGTGGAGCCGTCGTCTACCACGAGCACCTCGAACGACTCCGGCGCGAGCGACTGGAGCGCGAGGTCGCCGAGGAGACGGCGCAGGGACTCGGGGCGCTCGAAGGTGGCGACGACGACGCTGATCTGGGGGCTGTTCACGAGACGATCCGGAGTTGGGGGACGAGGTCGGGGACGGCGGCAGCCGCCGCGATCGCCGACTGCGTGGCGTCGGGGAGGCCGCGTCGGTCACGGCGCGGGAGCACGCGCGCCGGTGCACCGACGGCGACGGAATCAGGCGGCACGTCGTGCAGCACGACGGCATTCGCGCCGATGACGGAACGCGCGCCGATGCGCACCCCGCCGAGGATGCGCGCACCGCAGCCGATCTCGACGTCGTCCTCGATCGTCGGTGCGATGTCGTCGCGGACGGCGCCGACGGTGTTGTTGCCGAGGAACCGGACGCGCGCACCGATGGTCGCCTTGCCGCCGACGACGGTGCCGAGCGAATGGATGAAGTACACACCGTCGCCGAGCACGATGTCGTTGCCGAGCTCGACGCCGCCGAGGACCATCTGCATCATCCGCAGGACGCGGTTGACGACGGGGATGTGCCAGCGGAGCACGATGGTCCGCACGCGGAAGAGCGCGAGCAGGAACCAGGCATCGGTGCGGAGCATGCGGAAGGCATCCTTGTTGGAGCCTTCGCGACGGGCCGCGCGCGACATCTCGCGCGCATCACGCCAGAAGCGGATCATCGGAGTTCTCCGGTGCGCGCGGTGCGCACCCAGGTACGGGTCGGTGCGCCGACGGCGCGCACGGTGAGGCGGGTCTTGTCGAGCATGTACGACGGCAGCATCGCCGCCGCGCGGAGCAGCGCGCCCGCGCGACCGGCGCCGATCGCGGCATCGGCCACGTGCACGGCGAGCCCGAACGCGGCGATCGCCCAGAGCGCCAGCGGCGCCGCATGGCCGGCCCACCAGGCGAACGCGGCGAGCGGGAGGCCGACCATGGTCACGAGCACGAGCAGCGAGAGCGGCGGGATGGCGAGGTCGATCGCGAGATCGAACAGCATGGCGGAGCGCCGCGCGACGGCCGCCCGGAGCAGCGGTCGCAGGTGCTCCTGCGCCACCGCCGCGCGTCCACCGATCCATCGGTGGCGCTGCGTGGTCGCCGTGCGCGCATCGCTCGGCATGTCGCCGCGCACGACGGTCTCGGGAACGAAGCCCACGCGGATGCCGTGAAGACCCAGCAGGAGGCCGTACTCCAGATCCTCGACCGCCGAGAAGGCCGAGTACGGCACGCGCTCGACGACGGCGCGCGAGAGCACCATCCCGTTCCCGCGGAGCCCCGCGGAGAGCGAGAGCCCCTCGCGCGCTCGGCCGCGCACGACGTGCGACGCCCAGAGTGCCACCTCGGTGACGGCGTGCAGTGGCGCACTCCCCGCCCTGCTCAGGTACGCCACCTGCAACGCGTCGGCACCGGCGGCGAGGCGCGCATGCACCGCCTGCAGGAGGTGCGCCTCGACCTCGGTGTCGGCATCCACGACGACGAGCGCGTCCCACGCACCGGCAGCCTCCGCCTGCAACCGCGCGAAGGCCGCCTCGAGGGCGTACCCCTTGCCGCGACGCTCGAGATCCTCGCGCACGAGGACCTCGGCACCAAGCGACGCGGCGACCGCGGCCGTGTCGTCGGTGCAGTTGTCGGCGACCACGAGCGTGCGCACGGATTCGCTGGGCCAGGAGAGCGCACGCAGACTCCGCAGCGTCTCGGGCAATCCGGCGGCCTCGTTGTGCGCCGGGACCACCACGACAAAGCGCGTGAGCCGGTCTCCGGTGGTCGCGCGGACGCGGAGTGGCCGGCGCGAGAGCAGCGTCGCGAGCAGCGTCGCGAGCAACAGGTACACCGACGCCGCGGACACCGGCAGCGCGATGAGCACGAGGAGGAACGAGAAGAGCGTCATGCGGTCTCCGGCAGTGATTGGTCGCGCGCGGTCCAGAGGGCACCGGTCGCGCCCGTGAATGCGGCCACGAGGAACGTCCCCATCCAGCTCTGCAATCCCATGTCGCCCCAGGCCTGGATGATGAAGGCGAGCACGCAGGCGATCGCACCGAACGCGACCGTGTGGTCCACCGCGGTGTGCGACTGGGCGAATGCGCGCAGGGCGATCAGTACGGCGACCGGGAACACCAGCCAGACGGCCGTGAATCCCACCCAACCGCCGAGCGCCAGGAACCAGAGCACGCTGTTGTGTCCGATGTAGAGGTACTGCGCGAAGATCGCGTCGACGCGGTTCGCGGCCACGACCTCGCGATACTCGTGCCCGAAGCCCGACCCGAACAGCGGATTCATCTCGAGCGTCTTGATCAGGTTGTAGTTCTCGATGTCGCGGGTCTCGCTCGAGGCGTCGTCCTGCGAGATCACCGAGCGCACGGTCGCGATCGGGCGGAAGATCGTCGCATTGGAGGACCAGCCGACCGCGGTGTAGACCAGCACGAAGGGGATCGAGGCCAGGGCGACGCGCCGCACGATCCGTTGGAGCCGGGCCGGGGCGAGGAGGATCATCGCGAAGATCCCGCCGCCGAGCCCGACGAACGCGATGCGTCGGTCGTTCACGATCAGCGCCGCGAACAGCACCGGCTGCACGACCGCGTTGAGCAGGACGTGCGACCGAGACGGGCGCGAGAGCAGCGCCATCGCCGAGACGAGGATGGCGACGACCGTCAGGATCGAGTCGGAGTGCGTGGTCACGTACTCCGGACGCACGCCCGACGGCCGCGCGATCGCGACGTAGTAGTAGAGGCCGACCAGGGCGCGCACGACCGCCACACCGACGACCGTGCGGAGCAGCCAGAGGCGCGCCGTCGCCGACTTGAACGCATGTCCGAACACGACGCCGAGCACCGGCAGCCAGAAGAGCTGACGGATCTGCCAGAGCGAGTTGCGGAAGTCCCCGCCGCGCGCGAGGCCCCAGAACTCGAGCGCGAGGATCGCGGCGAAGAACACGCCGAACGCGACGCGCACCGGGTTCGGCAACGCCCCCACGCGCTTCGGGTCGTCGATCGGATCGTGCTGCGCCTTGCGGAGCAGGACCACCACGAGCAACAGCGCGATCGTGACCTCGAGCAGCGAGAAGCGGAACGCCTCGATGCCGGTGAACTTCTTCATGTTCAGGTAGAGCAGCTCGCCGGGCGCGAGGAGGGGCGACGCCCAGCGGTCCTCCATCGGACGCTCGCCGGGATTGTCGACCAGCAACGACACGGCCAGCAGGGCGATGGCCGTGCGCTCCATCGGTGCCGACCAAAGGACCAGCAGCGCCATCACCGCGACGAGCGGCGCGATCGCGACGATGCCCGTGCCGGCAACGACGAGCAGGAGGGACGCGACGACCGCGGGCGCGATCAGGCGGGCCGGGA
This sequence comes from Gemmatimonadota bacterium, assembly GCA_043748515.1. GTDB lineage: Bacteria > Gemmatimonadota > Gemmatimonadetes > Gemmatimonadales > Gemmatimonadaceae > Pseudogemmatithrix. The sequence goes on from JAYTNC010000479.1 coordinate 5,413, forward strand.
ACTGCAGACGGTCGATCGGCGTGATCACGCGGCGACCGGCTGCGCGGCATGCACCGCATTCGGTACGGTGTGCAGGCTGGCCAACTGCGCCAGCACGTTACGCCCGGCGGCGCGCGCCTCGGCGCGCACGGCCAGCGCCAGCGCGAGGAGCGCACCGGACAGCGCGCCGGCGACGAGACCGCCGAGGACGATGATCGCCACGTTCGGCGCCACCGGACGGCGCGGCCGCTCGGGCGGGTGCGTGACGACGTAGCGGAACGGCAGCGCGGCGCGCGCGGTCTCGAGTTCGAGGCGCGCGTTCTCGAGGCGCATCGTCATGTCCTGGTAGCCGTCCACGCGGATGCGCAACTCGGCGCGCGCCGCGATCACCGTCGGATCGTCCTCGACGCGCACGGCGCCCTGCTCGAGCGGGGCCTCGTCCACCGGCGCATCCGCGAAGATGTCGAGCGAACCGCCGGCGGAGACGAACGCGTCGAGCGCTCCCCCTTCCTCGGCGCGGGCGCGGCGCAGGGCCGCGTCCTCCGTGTTGAGACCCGCGAGGGCGCGCTCGGTCGCGATCCGGTCGGGGTGCGCGGGTCCGAGCGTCTCCTCCTGCTGCGCGAGCTGGACCTCGAGCGCCACCGACCGCTGGCGGCGCTGACGCTCCATCTCCTCGCGGTACGCACGGCGCTCGAGCAGGCGATCGCGCAGCTGCCCGACCGTCTGGGTCGTCACGGGACGCGCGCGGACCGTGGTCGCAGTGCTCCCGATCACCCGGGCGCGGGCGCGCTGGAATCCGACGACGCCCTCCGACATGTCGCTGCGTCCCGCGAGCACGGCGCTCAGCAGGATCGCATGCGACGCCGCGAGCGTCTCGATGTCGAGCCGCTCGCGCTCGGCCAAGTATGCGGCGAGCGCATTCGTGAGGATCAGCGCTACGCCGTCGGCGTCCCACCAGGTCACGCGCATGCTGACCACCTCGTTCTCCACACCCACGCGCAATCGGGCCGCGAGCAGTCCGCGCACCGCGTCCTCCGCGTCGGCATCCGACATCGGCCCGTTGATCATCGTCCGAACCGCATCGACCCAGGCAAGGACCTTGGGACGGTTCGCGCGGAAGTGTTCGACCAGCCGCGCCTCACGCACGACCTGATCGAGCGCGCTGCGGGACAGGGCGAGCTCGACGGCCCCCTGCCCCGGCTGGTCGAATCCCGGCACGATCGCGCGACGGGGGTCGGTGACGGCCGACATCACCGACGTGCCCTTGCGCACCAGCAGCCGCGTTTCGCCGGCGAAGGTCCGCGGCAGGAACGAGGCCGCCGCGACCGCAGCCGCCGTGAACGTGACGAACGTCAGGACGACGACGACCCAGTACCGGCGTAGCGCGCGGCCCAGGAGCGCGGCCGCGCCGCGCCAAGGGATCGCGTCGAGCGGGAGAAGGTCGGAGTCGGCCATCGGTCAGGCCGCCGCGGCGGCGCGGCGCTTGATCATCGCCCGCGCGAGCACGCCGACGGTGAACGGATCGAGCGGCTTCATCTGGAACTCGTCGGCGCCGGCGAGCTCGGCCTGCGCGCGATCGAGGACCGAACCGCGCGCCGACGTCACCATGATCGGGATGTGCGCGGTGGCCGGCGTGGCGCGCAACCGCTCGCAGACCTCGAGACCCCCGATGTTCGGGAGCACGACGTCGAGGCAGATCAGCGCGGGCTGGAGGCGGATCGCCTCCTCCACTGCATGGTCGCCGTCGGAAAGCGCCGTCACGACGAAGCCGGCGTGGCGCAGCGACGCCGTGAGCATCACGCGCAACTCCGGCGCGTCCTCGACGACGAGGACATGCGGTGCGGCGGACGAACGATCAGGAAAGGCGAGGGAAGACATAGATGAGCAGGAGGATGTAGACGAGGACGAAAGGGGCGAAGATGCGGGCGATGCGAGTGAAGGCTTCGTCGCCGGTGCCGCGAGCGCGTACCCACACCGGCACGGCGAAGGTCGCCAACAGGACGGACATCAACAGGAGCTTCGGCATCGATGACCGAGTGCGGGAAGTCGGAGTCCGGCGGTGATGCGAGTCTCTCCTCGTGCCGCTCCTGACCCACTACTAAGCATCAGCCGTGCCACGCCCAGCTCCGCTTCGCCGATCGCGCCAAGTCCTGCCTTCACAACGACTTGGCCACCGACCGTGCGACGGGACGACGCGCCTGCGTCGAAAAGTCCCTGAAGGGTGCCCCGTATTGAGACGGTCGAGACGAGCGCCGTCTCGCTTCCGATCTCCGCGCGTCGACGCAGGCGGATGCTGCCGTCGAGCCGGTCGAGCTCGGGACCCTGTCCGAGCGAGAGGTCGAGACTCGGCACGGCACCCGCAGCGTCCCGATGGATCCGTGCGGCGAAGCGCGCGGCGAGTCCCGATCCGGCACCGCCGAACGGTGCCAGAGCGCCGAGGTCGAGTCCGACCGACGAGCGCCGCGTGGTCCGCCGAGCCCAGGAGGCACCGAGCGCGACCGTCGACCACGTCGGCGACCCGGCAAGCCCCACGCGATCGGCGCCGGCGATCAGCGAGAACGAAGTGCGCGCGTCGCGTCGGTGCTCGCTGCTCAAGCGCGCGGAGGCACGCGTGAGCATCGGGAGTACCGCGGCGTCGACGCCGAGCCCGCCGTTGCGTTCGGCGCCGAGCAGGGCGGTCATCGCATGGCGTCCGTTGCGCCGCCAGCGTCCGCCGACGTCGCCAGTGAGACGCGCACTGCGCACGAACGTCCCCGCGGGCCGCGGCTCGAATGACTCGCCCACGAGGTCGCTCGCGCGCGTGGTCCCCTGCTCCCACGCAAACGTCGCCGACGGCTGCACGGCCGCGCGCGGGCTCGGTTGCAACGCGACGCCCACCCGCAACCGTTCGCGGGCCGTCGCGGTCGCGTCCAGCGGCCGGACCACCGACGGTGCGACGTCGAGGACGATCGCGCCGTTGCCCACCGGCAGGCTCGCGACGGCGCGCCCTTCCGCTCGCAGTGCGCGCTCCACCGTCGTCGCCGTGGCGGCGACCTGCTCGAAGCGCGTGCCGCCACCCACGGTCATCCGCACACCGCAGGCGCCGAGCGCGAACGGCAGGGCGAACGGCAGGGCGAACGGCAGGGCGAAGGCCGCGCGCGCGCGTCTCATCGGACGATCAGCACGTCACCAGCACCGATGAACAGGCCAGCGGCACGGTCGCTCCCGCGGAGGAGTTCCTGATATGTGAGGCGGATCGTGACCGGACTCGGCCCGCCGCGCTGCAGGAGGATCCGGTCCGGATGCGCGAACTCGCCGAGCCCGCCCGCGAGCGCCAGCGCATCGAGGACGCGGAGGGGGCGATGCACGGCGAACGTGCCCGGCCGGTTCACTTCCCCGATGATCGAGATCGAGCTCGCCGCGGATTCCTCGACCACGACGCTCACGCGCGGCGCCACGAGCACGCCGTCGAGCCGGCGCGTGATCGCCGCGACGACCTCGGCCGTGGTCGAGCCGCCGACCAGGAGGGTGTCCATGAAGAAGAGCGCGATCGTCCCGTCGGCGCGCACACGCTGCGTGCTCGCCATCTGCTCCGAGTTCCAGACGCGGACCGCGATGAGATCCCCCGGGCCGATCACGGCCGGTGCCGCCGGCGCGGCGGCCGCGGACGGCGAGAGGTCGCGAAGCCGGATCGCTCCCGCAGAGCCGGCGCAGCCGGTGAATGCGAGGAGCACGGCCAGCAGGGGAACGAGCGCGCGGGCGCGATCAGTGCGTGACGACATGAGCAGGTTCTCGGCGGAGGATCGCGCGGGCGAAGGCCAGGTCGGCCGGTCGGATGGCGCGCAGAAGGAGGAGCGGAGCGACGACGGCGACCACGAGCCCGATCAGTTGGAACACGAGCGGAAGCGCGAGGACCGCGGGGCGATCGAGCACCGCGAGGATCGACGCCACGGCGACGAGCCCCGCCGCGGTGCGCGCCAGCGGTGCCGACCAAGCGCGACGCCACGCCAGCGCGAGCATCGCGGTGGTCACCGCGCACTCGGTGAGGAGCGCCGCCGTCGCCGCGCCGGCGGCCGCGGCCCCGGGCGTCGAGGGGCGCGCCAGCACCAGCGTGAGCCCGACGCTCACCAAGAGCCCCGCGACCGACACCGCCGCCACGGTGCGCTCGCGCCCCCGCTCGATGAGCGAGACCGCGGCGATCGTCGCGAGGTACGCGAGTCCGATCGTCGGCGCGAGTCGCGCGAGCGCGACCGAGGCCGGGGCGAACGCGGCACCGAACACCAGCGCCACGAGCGGCGCTGCCACGAGCGAGAGGAGCAGCGCACCGGGCACCGCGAAGAGGAGCGCGGCGCGCAGCGCGCCGACGACCAGCTGGTCGCGATCCGCCTCGCTCCCCGCACCGGCGCGAGCCGCCGCCGGGAGCAGGATCCAGGTGACGAGCGGCATGCCGAGCAGTGCCACGCCCGCGATGTTCGCGGCGGCCGAGTACCAGCCCACTTCGAGCGCCGACGCCTGCACGCCCAGGACCCAGGTGCCGAGACGGGCATAGAGACTGTGCGCCACGAAGTTGATGAAGATCGGCAGGCTCGCGGCCGCGGCGACCCAGGCGGCGCGCGGGATCCCGCCGCCGCGCCGCGCGACGGTCCGGCCGTGCCGTTGCACGCTGCGACGGTGCAGGACGAGCAACCGCAGCCCTTCGGAGAAGACGAGCGCGCCCGCGACGAGGAGCGGCGGCGCGCCGCCGTACAGGAAGCCGAGCGCAAGGAACGCCCAGAGCGCGCGCGCCGCGACCGACGCGACCGCCGGCCAGCGCGCGTCACCCACGGCGTGCAGCGTGGCCGTGTGCGCGTTGCTGAGCGAGACGAGCAGCTGCGCGAGGACGAAGGTCGTGAAGAGCACGAGCACTGTCGGGGAGACACCGGAGATCGCCAGCACCAGCACGCCGAGCACGGCGATCCCCGTCCCTCCGATGCTCCGAAGTCGGATCACGTCCCAAAGGCGCGCGCCGGCCTGCGCCGGTTCCCGCGCGACATCGCGCCGGAGCGTGGTGTCGAGGCCGAGGCTGAGCAGGATCAGCACGAGCTCCGCCGCCGACTCCGCGATGCGGTATCCGCCATACGCCTCCGGTCCGAGCGCGCGCGGCAGCGCGACGCGCACGACGGCGGTGAACGCGGCGCCGACGAGCAGCGACGCGCCGACCGCGAGTGCCGCTCGCGCGGCCCGCAACGTGGCGTCGGAGGCGGCGTGGCCGCTCACGGCAGCGTCTCCGGTTCGAAGAGCGCTTCGTCCACTCGGCCGATCGGCCGCGCCGGCGCGCCGGCGACGATCGTGTACGGCGGCACGTCGCTGGTCACCACGGAACCGATCCCGACGACCGACGCATAGCCGATCGTCACGCCCTTGCAGATCGACGCCTTCGCGCCGATCCACGCATGGTCCTCGATCGTCACGGGACGCGAGGTCGGCCGCACCCCGCGACGATGAAGATCGTGGAAGTCGGAGTCGGCGATCGACACGTACGGGCCCATGCGCACGTGCTTCCCGATCCGCACCGACTTGGTCGACGCGATCGAGACGCCGTAGTTGAGCCGGCACCCGTCGCCGATCGAGAGCCTGGCACCGGGCGAGACCGCGAGCTCCACCGGGACGTTCACGCTGCGCAGCAGCACGTGCGCGCCGAGCTCCAGGGTGCCCTGATTGTCGATGTTCGGAGTGCCGAGCGTGCGCGCGTGCGCGCCGACGCTCGTCGCGCCGCGCAGGCGGACGCGCGCGCTCGCGAGTTCCCACAGGTAGCGCAGCCCACGGCGCACGAGCAGTCCCACCGGCTGGCTCCGGTCGCGCCGCAGCTTCGCACCGACCGTCGAGAGGAGGATGGCGGTCATCTCAGCTCGCTCCCCGGCCGGTGAAGACCACGGGGATCGTGCGTCCGATCAGCGAAAGGTCGAGCCCGAGCGACCAGTTGTCGATGTACTGCAGGTCGAGCCGCATCCACTGGTCGAATCCGATCGAGTTCCGGCCCGAGACCTGCCAGATGCCCGTGAGGCCCGGTGTGACCGAGAGCCGGCGGCGCTGCCACGCATCGTACTTGTTCACCTCGCCGGCGAGCGGCGGGCGCGGACCGACGAGCGACATCTCCCCGCGGAGGACGTTCCACAGCTGCGGCAGTTCATCGATGCTCGAGCGGCGGAGGAAGCGCCCCACGCGTGTGATCCGCGGATCGTCGGTCATCTTGAACACCGGCCCTTCGCGATGCTCGTTGTGCTGCTCGAGCGCGGCGCGACGCTGCTCGGCGTCGGCGACCATCGAGCGGAGCTTGAGCAGCCGGAAGGGACGGCCGTTGCGACCGATGCGCACCTGGCGGAAGAGGATCGGTCCCTTGGACTCGAGCCGGATCGCGATGGCCGACGCCAGCAACAGCGGCGAGAGCACGAGGAGCCCGGCAGCCGCCGCGACGAAGTCGAGACCGCGCTTCACGAGGCGCGTGCGCCTCTTGGCAGTATGCTGCTCGTAGTGCAGGAACCCGTCCGCGGCGACGCTGGCGCGCGCGGGAAGCGCACGCTGCATTCTGAAGCTGTGCGCCGGCAAGGCGAACGGCACACCCAGACGCTCACAAAGTGCGATGACGCGCTGCAAGGTCGCGCGGTGCTCGACCACGTCGGCGGCGAGGTAGATCTCGTCGATGTGGTGCGCCTCGAGCCACGCCTGCAGTCCGTCCAGGTCGCTCACGAGCGCGACCCCGAGTTCGGGATGCGTCGGCTCATCCGTCAGCGGCACGGCGCCGAGCAGGTCGACGTAGCGGCTGCGACGGAGATCCTCGACCGTCACGCGGGCCAGGATGCCGGAGCCGACGAGCAGGATGCGGCGCGGATGCTGTCTCAGAATGGGATGCATGGACAGGGACTCGGTTCAGGTTGAGACGGAGGGGAGACGGACGGGTCGTGTGCGGCGCGAGACGCGCAGCCGGTCCACGATCATCCGCAGGAAGAGCGGGGCGATCTTCGAATCGCGCACGAGGTAGCGGTGCGCGAGCCGGCGCGGTTCACGGAGCAGCCGGTAGCTCCATTCCAGCCCCGCGCGGGACATCCAGCGGGGAGCGCGCGGGACGTTCCCGGCGACGAAATCGAGGGAGCCGCCGAGCCCGAACGCGACCGCGGGCGCGATCCGGGCGGCGTGCTGGAACATCCAGTCCTCCTGCTTCGGGCAGCCCAGCCCGACGATCACGATCTGCGCCCCCGACGCCCTGATGCGTTCGACGAGCTCGGGCGAGTCGCCTCCGGACCAGAAGGAAGTGTCCCGGCCGACGATGCGGAGGCTCGGGAATCGCGCCTCGAGCACCTCGGTGGCACGCAGCGAGACCGCGTCGGACGCTCCGTAGAGGAAGACACCCCAGTCCTTCTCCGCCGCCAGCTCCATGAGCGCCCAGATAAGGTCCGAACCGGAGATCTTCTCCGGGATCGGCGTGCCGAGGAGCTTCGCCATCCAGAGGAGCGGCTGGCCGTCCGCGAGCGAGAGCGACGCCTCGTGGTATGCGAAGCGGAGGCGAAGCACGTTGCTTGCCAGGACGATATGATCGACGTTCGGTGTCACGACGTAGCCGCCCTCGCCGGCGTCGACGATGCTGGTGATCCGGGCGAGCGCTTGCGCGCTGGTGGTGTGGTCGACCGCGAGGGGACCGAGGTGTACGAGTGAGCGTGTCATGCCGACCTGTAGTGCAGGGCCGGTGCCAGTCCCATTGTGAGACATCCCGCTTGACTCGCCTGTCGGCGCCCCTAGCTTGCGATGCAGGATGTCCTCTTCGCCCGAGTCCACCGCACCGGTCATCGTCGTCGTCGAGGACGACCCGATCCAGCGCCGCCTCATGACGGTCGTGCTGAGCGAGGCTGGCTGGCGCCCCGTCATGGCGACCACCGCACGCGAGGCCTTGGGCCTGCTCGAGCGCGAACAGGGCGCGGTCGTCGTGCTCGACCTCGTGCTGCCGGACCAGTCGGGAGAGGAACTGCTGGCCCGGCTGCGCGAACGGTTCCCCGACATTCCCGTGATCGTCGTCTCGGCGCAGGAGAGCGTCGAGCGCGCGGTCGCGCTCATGCAGCGCGGCGTGTACGACTATCAGGTCAAGCCGGTCGACCCGGACCGGATCGTCCGCGTCATCGAACGCGCGCTCCATGAGAAGGCGCTCGAGGCGCGCGTGGTCGAGTTGCAGCGCGAGGTCCGCAGCTCCTACCGCTTCGACGAGATCATCGGTGCCTCGCCGCAGATGCAACGCCTGTACGACCAGATGGAGCAGGTGCTCAAGACGCCGGTCACCGTCTTCATCGCCGGCGAGAGCGGCACCGGCAAGGAACTCGTCGCGAAGGCCCTGCACTACCATGGCGCGCGCGCGCGCGGCCCGTTCGTCACGCTCAACTGCGGCGCCATTCCTGAGAGCCTGCAGGAGAGCGAACTCTTCGGTCACGAGCGCGGGGCGTTCACCGGCGCGGTCGCGGCCCACCGCGGCCGCTTCGAGCAGGCGAACGGCGGCACCCTGTTCCTCGACGAGGTCGGCGAACTCAGCCTCTCGACGCAGACCCGGTTGCTGCGGGCGATCCAGGAATCGACCGTCCAGCGCCTCGGATCGACCGCGACGATCCCGGTCGACGTCCGGATCATGTCGGCGACGCATCGCGACCTCGAGGCGATGGTCGCGGCCGGGACCTTCCGTGAGGACCTCTTCTATAGAATCATGGTCTTCCCGATCGAGCTCCCCCCGTTGCGCGACCGCCGGGAGGACGTGCCGGCGCTCCTGCGCCACTTCCTCCGGCACTATCGGACGGAGTTCGGCGCCGGCGACCGCGAGTTCGACAACGACGCCGTCGACGTGCTCGTCAAGTACGACTGGCCCGGCAACGTGCGTGAGCTCGAGAACGTGGTGCAACGCTCACTCGTCTCCGCGCATCGTGGTCCGATCCGCGTCGCGGAACTCCCGCCCAAGCTCGTCCTGCGCGCGATGGGGATCGCCGATCGCGCCATCGCATCCGGAGCCGAGCCGGCGGAACTCGAGGGCATCGTGCCGCTCGCCGACCTCGAACGACGCGCGATCGAATCCGCGCTGCGCCAGCTCGAGGGGAACGTCTCGCTCGCGGCGCAACGGCTCGGCATCGGCCGCGCGACGCTCTATCGGCGGCTGGCGCAGTACGGACTGCTCATCGGCGCGACGCTTCCGGGTGGTACGGGCGCCACCAGCGGACCCACCGGCAACGGCCGGTAGCCCGGGCCGACAGCTAGCGCGCGCCGAGCGCCGAGAGCAATCGCCGCATCCGCGCGATCTCGGCCCGCTGATCGGAGTCGACGTCGCTCGCGAAGCCGAAGATCATCGACTCCTGTCCCGCACCGGGCGTCGCGAACAACTGCGCGACCATCACGATCGCTCCCTCATGGTGCCGGATCATGCCCCCGAGAAAGAGGCGGTCGAACTCGGCGCCGGTCGCGCGCTCGAGCGCCGCCATCGCGTCGGCGGAGAGCATGCCCGGCATCAGGGCCCCGCCCCCGTGCTCCGCGTGCGCGTCGGAGTTCGCGTCGGCGTTCGCGTCGGCGAGCGGTTCGTCGCGGTCGCGCAGCCAATTCCGCATCCACTCGATCTCGTCCACCTGCGAGACGTCGATCCGCCTCGCGAGCATCTTCAGGTCCTGCCGCGACGACCGCGTGGGCACGAGCGCCGCCATCGTCACCGCCTGCGCGTGGTGATGGATCATCCCCTGCATGAACCTCACGTCCGCGGCGGTGTGCGGCGGCGTGGTGCCCTGCGCGCGCGCGACGACTGGTGCCGCGATGGAGAGCGCCACGATCACGGACAGCGACCGCAACGCGGGCGACAGGAGGATCGACCGAACGCGCATCACGGCACGCCCGCGTCGACCTTCTCCACGACCGCGGCGCCCGAGGGCGCCCGCTCCTTCCCCAGCCGCCCACCCGTGAGCGCGTTGATCACGCCGAAGTGATTCAGCAGGCTCACCACGAACGCGAGGCCGATGATGGTCGCGATCACCCGCGGCAGCATCGTGGGCGGCTCCGGATACCTCACCGCGTACGAACTCGTCGCGCCTTCCGGGATGCGCGCCACCTGCGTGAGCGTCCCGCCGAACGGCACGTTCATCTTCACATGCCCGTTCACCGCCCATCCGTTCGCGTCAAGGATCGGGCCGAGATTGCGCTGCCGCAGCTTGAGCCACGCGATCAGCATCGACGGCGTCGAGATCAGCAGGAACACGCCAACGAGCGCGAGCACCACCTGCCAGAACGGGAGCGAGAGGATGCCGAAGAACTTGCCTACGACCGTCGCGAGCAGCGTACCGATCGCGCCGAAGGCGACGCCGAGGGCCGCCACCGTGCCGACGTCGATCTTCTTCGGCTCAGCGGGCTGCTTGTCGACGTGCGCCGTCGCCGAGGCCGCGGTGCCCAGCTTCGCATCGGACTCTGCCTCGCTCGCCGCAGCGCGTTTCGCGACCTGTTCCTCGATCAGCCGGACGAACTTCTTGTAGGGTGCCCAGAACGCCTGCCGGACGCTGATCGGGTTCTCGACGAGCTTCGTGATCGTCGCGTCCCAATCGTTGCCCTGCCGGTCCCAGAAGACGCCGTTGCGCCCGACCATCAGGTTGTCGCTGTCACCGCCGGTGAAGGCCGCGGCGATCGTCATCGACTCGCCGGCGCGCGTGCAGTCGCAGTACGCGAGATACGTCTTCGCGAGCCCCGCGAGCGCAGCATGCTTGCCGGCGTCGTCCACGCGCACGCAGAGGTCGCAGCTGCGTCCGTCGAGGAAGAGCGTGCCGACCTGGAAGACGGCGGGCCGCTCGCGCGAATAGAAATCGCGGAACGCCACGAAGTTGTTGAGCAGCTGATACAGATCGCGGTGATATCGCGCGAGCCGTTCGACCG
>JAYTNC010000480.1:0-2496 GCA_043748515.1 Gemmatimonadota bacterium
TACCAGTTCGCGCACGCGCTCCTCATCGATGCGGTGCTGCATTCGGTGAGCCCGGCGCGGCAGCGGATGAAGCACGAGAAGATCGCCGACGTTCTCGCGCAGCGCTTGCCGGGCGCGATCGACCGTATCGCGTCGCACTACGCACGCAGCGGAAATTCGGGCAAGGCGTACGAGTGGTGCCGCAAGGCCGCCACGCGCGCGATGACGCTGTACGCGCTGGACGAAGCGGCCGAGTTCCTGCGGCACGCCCTCCAGCACGCCGGCAACGACGACGAGCGCGCCGTCGTGCACGACGAGATCGCGCGCGCGGCGGAGCAGTCGGGGCGGTGGGCGGACGTGGAGCGCTCATGCGACGCCATCCTCGCGTCGCCGTCGTTCGCCGCCAAGCCCGGACAGGCAGTCCCGGTGGAGCTGCGCCGCCTCCAGGCGCGGGTACGACTCGGCCAGGGCGCCCGCGAAACCGAAATCGAATGCCGCGAGCTGCTCGCGACCGCCGAGCGGGTGGGCAGTTGCGCCGACATCGTGCAGACACGGTCGCTGTTGGTGCAGACGCTCGCGCGCACGGGCGAGACGGACGAAGCGATCCGCATCGCCGAGGAGTCGGTGTGCATCGCTGAGGAGAACGGCAGCGATGCGCTGGCGGACGATGCCATGTATCGCCTGGCGACCACCCTGCTCGCCGCCCGCCCGTCGGATGCGGTGGAGCTGTTGCAGCGGCTCGTCGATCGCGCGCGCAATCGAAGCGACCGCGCCATGGAGGCGCGCGCCTTCCTCTCACTCGGCATCGCCCGCATGCGCACGAGCGACGACCTCGGCGGCGCCGACGCGTTCCGCGCCGCGCTGACGATCGCGCGCGATGCGCAGACGCTGGACGTGGCCGCCAATGCGTCGGTGAACCTGGGCGTCATCGGGCTACGCGCTGGCGACTTCGCGTCGGCGCACGAGGCGCTGCAAGAGGCATTGCGGCTGTACACTACGCTGCGCAACAACGCCCATCGCCTCGTAGCGCTGTACAACCTGGCGAACCTCGAGCGCGAGCGCGGAGCGGGCGAAGAGGCGGAACGCCTGTATCGCGAGACGGCGGCGCTGGCGACGGAGCTCGATGCGGAGGACATCGCGGTGGGAGCGCACGCGGGTGTCGGACTTGCCGCGCTCAGGCTGGAAGCGATGCCCGCGGCGCACGCCGCGCTCGATTCGGCGTATCAGATCTTCGCCGGCCGCACCGAATGGTGGTTCCAGGGGCGCGAGCTACTGGAATCGCTGGCGATCCGCATCGATGCGCATGCTGGGCGGCACGACGCCGCGCAGGTGCGCTTTCGCACCGCGGTCCAGCGCCTGGAGCCGATGGACGTGTACGCCGCGGCGTGGCTCGTGGCCGATTGCGCGGCGACGCTGGCCGAGCGCGATCCGCGCGTCTGGGAGGCGGTGCACCGCTTCGCGGACCATTCCACGGTGCAGCAGTTCGTGCCGCTCGCCGCGCGCTACACCGCGCTCAAGGACATGGCGGAGCGCATGCCCGGCGTGCGCTTCGCGGCGCCGACGAAGTGACCGGCTGACGGATCGGCGCGGCGACGGTCAGCGGAGCGCTTCCCACTCGATGAGCGGCGCGTCGAGCACGGCGCGCTGCACCGCGTCGGAGACGTCGCGCCGGAGCTGCACGTGCCGCGTGCCTTCGCCGCGCGAGTTCACCCGGTTCATGAGCAGCACGACGAACAGTCCGCGCTCGGGATCGATCCAGAGCGAGGTGCCGGTGAATCCGGTGTGCCCGAAGCTCCGCGGCGAGAAGTAGCGGCCCGCACTGGACGACGGCGCTGGAGTATCCCAGCCGAGTGCGCGGCTGGTGGTTCCGTTCTGGCGCGACGTCCACCGGGCGATCGTCTGGGGCGCGACGACGCGGACGTTCGCGTAACTGCCGCCGTCGAGGAGAAACTGCGCGAACGTGGCGACGTCCCGCGCCGAGGAGAACAAGCCGGCATGACCGGACACACCGCCCATGGCCCAGGCGTTCGCGTCGTGCACGGTGCCCTGCAGCGGTCCGCCGCGCAATTCGTCTGCGGTGGTCGGCGCGATCCGGCGCCGGTACGACCGATCGGTGGTGTCGGGAACGAAGCGGGTGTCGTTCATGCCGAGGGGGCGGAAGATGTGCCCGTCGGCGTAGTTGTCGAGCGACATGCCGGCGAGCTTTTCGAGCACCGCCTGCAGGAGCACCATGTCCCAGTCGCTGTAGACCGTCTGGATTCCGGGCGTGCTCGCGAGCGGACGCGCGTTGATCTCGCGCAGGTACTCGGATCGTCCCCGCGCCTGCCGGTAGAGGGGCGCATAGGCTTCCAGCCCACCGGAATGCGTGAGGAGCATGCGTACGGTGATCGCCGCCTTGTCGGGCGCATCGAGCTCGGGCACGAACTCGCGGACGGGCCGGTCCAGATCGAGCTTGCCCGACTCCTCGAGGATCATGGCCGACGTCGTGGTGGCGATGACCTTGGTGAGTGAGGCGAG
>JAYTNC010000481.1:0-1990 GCA_043748515.1 Gemmatimonadota bacterium
ACCTGCGCCGGTGAGTTCCCGTCGAACACGCCGTACCTCTACTCGTCGTACGACGAGGAGTCGGAGGCACCGCGGTCCGGCAAGAAGTCGGTCGTGATCCTCGGCAGCGGACCGAACCGGATCGGGCAGGGCGTGGAGTTCGACTACTGCTGCGTGCGCGCGGCGATGGCGCTGCGCGAGGCAGGGTACGAGACGATCATGGTGAACTCGAATCCCGAGACCGTCTCGACCGACTACGACACGTCGGACAAGCTCTACTTCGAGCCGCTGACGCTCGAGCACGTGCTGGAGATCGTGGAGCGCGAACAGCCGCTCGGCGTGATCGTGCAGCTCGGCGGCCAGACGCCGCTCAAGCTCGTGAAGCCGCTCGAGGCGGCCGGCGTGCGGATCCTCGGCACCTCGCCCGAGGCGATCGACATCGCCGAGGACCGGAAGCGGTTCGAGGCGCTGGCGCGCGGGCTCGGCGTGACGCAGCCGCCCAACGGGACGGCGACGAGCGTGGAAGAGGCGGTCGTGATCGCGACGCGCATCGGGTACCCCGTGCTGGTGCGGCCGAGCTACGTGCTCGGCGGACGCGCGATGGAGATCGTGTACGACGAGACGACGCTGCGCGACTACTTCGTGCGCGCGGTGCGCGTCTCCGAGGAGCGGCCGGTGCTGGTCGACGTCTTCCTCGAGGACGCGTTCGAGGCCGACGTGGACGCGATCTCCGACGGCACGACCGTGGTGATCGGCGGCGTGATGGAGCACATCGAGGACGCGGGGATCCACTCCGGCGACTCGGCGTGCGTGCTGCCCCCGGCCCGGATCGCGCCGGAGCACCAGGACATCATGCGGAAGCACACGGTCGCCTTCGCGAAGGCCCTTGGAGTGGTCGGGCTGATCAACGTGCAGTATGCCGTGAAGGACGGCGTCGTGTACGTGATCGAGGTGAATCCCCGCGCGTCGCGTACGGTGCCATTCGTCTCGAAGACCATCGGCAAGCCGCTCGCCTCGCTCGCGGCGCGCGTGATGCTCGGCGAGACGCTCGAGGAACTCGGCTACACCGAGGAGATCATCGCGCCGTTCGTCTCGGTGAAGGAGGCGGTGTTCCCGTTCACGAAGTTCCGCGAGTTCGACCCGATCCTCGGGCCCGAGATGCGCTCGACCGGCGAGGTCATGGGGATCAGCGACACGTTCGGCACGGCGTTCGCGAAGGCGGAGCTCGCGGCCGGGAACGGATTGCCGTCAGCGGGCCAGGTGATGATCACGGTGAACGCTTCCGACCGCGCAGGCGCGGTGCCGATCGCGCGCCGGTTCCACGAGATGGGCTTCGGGATCGTCGCGACCGACGGGACGGCCCGGCACCTCGCAGCGCACGGGGTGCCGTCGACGCGCGTCTTCAAGGTGAGCGAAGGGCGTCCGCACGCGATCGACCTGATGGTGAACGGGGAGATCCAGCTGCTGATCAACACGCCGCTGGGCAAGTCGTCGCAGCGGGACGACTACACGATGCGCCAGGCGGCGGTGGCCAACCGCGTTCCCTACACGACGACGCTCTCGGGCGCGGACGCGGCGTGCGACGCGATCCTGTCGATGCGGGAGCACGGTCCGTCGGTGCGCTCGTTGCAGGAGTGGCAGGAGTCGCTCGCATGAGCGATCCGTTCATCCACGAATCCGCCTACGTGGACGCGGGCGCCCAGTTGGGGCCCGGCACGAAGGTCTGGCACTTCTGTCATGTGATGCCGGGGGCCGTGATCGGCGCGGGCTGCTCGCTCGGGCAGAACGTCGTCGTCATGAACGGCACGCGGATCGGTGACAACGTGAAGATCCAGAACAACGTGTCGATCTACGAGGGCGTGGAGATCGAGGACGATGTCTTCTGCGGCCCGTCGATGGTCTTCACGAACGTCATCAATCCGCGCAGCCACGTCAGTCGCAAGGACGAGTACCGCCGGACGCTCGTGCGGCGCGGCGCGAGCATCGGCGCGAACGCGACGGTCGTCTGCGG
>JAYTNC010000482.1:0-1696 GCA_043748515.1 Gemmatimonadota bacterium
GCCCTCTCGTGATTCCGCTTGAGCATCTCATGCAGGCGCTCGTACGTCGGCTGCCTGAGCTCCGGATCCTCCCCCAGCAGCCGCTCAGCCGCAACCCGCGCCAGCTCCGTCAACTCCTCATCCTTCAGCGGATCCGCCACCCGGAACGTCGGCACCCCACTCTGCCGCTCCCCGAACAGATCCCCATCCCCTGCAATCGCAGGTCCTCCCGCGCGATCTCGAACCCATCATCGGTGTCGAGGAACACCTGCAGCCGGTTCATCGCCTCCTCCCCCACATCCCCGAGCAGGATGCAATACGACTCGAGCCCCGCCCCGCGCCCCACGCGACCACGCATCTGGTGCAATTGAGAAAGCCCAAACCGCTCCGGATGCTCGATCAGCATCACCGTCGCATTCGGCACGTCGATCCCCACCTCGATCACCGTCGTCGCCACGAGCACATCGAGCGCCCCATCGCGGAACGACCGCATCACCGCATCCTTCTCGTCCGCCGGCATCTTCCCGTGCAGCAGCGCCACGCGCCGCCCCTTGAGCGCCCCTGAGGTCAGCTCCTCGAACGCCGTCGTCGCGGCCTTCAAGAGCACCTTCTCCGATTCTTCGACGAGCGGATACACGACATACGCCTGCCGCCCCGCATCGATCTGCCGGTTCACGAACGCGAACACCTTGTCTGCCGCGGACGTAGGCCGCAGCGCCGTCGTCACCGGCTCACGCCCCGGCGGCCGCTCGTCGAGGATCGACACGCCGAGGTCGCCGTACATCGTGAGCGCCAACGACCGCGGGATCGGCGTCGCCGACATCAGGAGCACGTCGGGCTTCACCGCCGCCCCACGCGCCTCGGACAGGATCCGCCGCTGATCCACCCCGAACCGATGCTGCTCGTCGATGACCGCCAGCCCGAGCTTCGCGAACTTGGTCCCGTCCGCCACCAGCGCATGCGTCCCCACCGCAATCAACGGCTCCCCGCTCTCCAGCCGCGTCGCCGCGAGCTTCCGCTCCTTCGCCGAGCGTGACCCCGTGATCAGCACAGGGATGATCCCCAGCGGCGCCAGCAGCTTGTCGAGCGTGCGCGCATGCTGCTCGGCCAACAGCTCCGTCGGCGCCATGATCGCGACCTGATACCCGTTCTCCATCGCGAGCAACGCCGCGAAGATCGCGACCACGGTCTTCCCCGCCCCCACGTCGCCCTGCAACAATCGATGCATGCGCGAGTCCGAACACATGTCCGCCACGATCTCGCGCACGCAACGCACCTGCGCCTTGGTGAGCTCGAACGGCAGCGCCGCGCGGAACTTCGTCGTGAGATCGCGCTTGTTCACGAAGAGGATCCCGTCGCGCTTCTCCGCCGCGATCTGCCGCGCGCGACGGTGCAGGATGTGCACGAAGAGCAGTTCCTCGTACGCGAGCCGGTTCCGCCCCGCGAGCGCGCTCGCGAGCGTCGTCGGCCGGTGCACCGCCGCCAGCGCCTGCGGCAACGACGGCACACCCGCCTCGGCGAGCAGCGACGCCGGCAGATACTCCTCGACGAGCGGCAGCAGCACATCGAGATGCGCTTCGATCAGCCCCCGGATCACCTTCACCGAGAGCCCCTCGGTCGCCGGATACACCGAGAGCACGCGCCCGCCCTTCGTGCCGTCAGCGTCCTTGCCGAGGTTCACCCACTCGCGCGGCGCGAACTGGCGGCCGTGGAAGAA
>JAYTNC010000483.1:0-2357 GCA_043748515.1 Gemmatimonadota bacterium
CTCGGGGAGATCGCACCTACCTTGTGCGGCTCTCCCTCCCCACTTGCATATGTATGGTAGTAGCGTAGACCTTTCTATACCTACATCTAGAAAGGTAGAAATGGCGATCAGCATCAAGGATCCCGAGACCGACCGACTCGCCCGCGCGCTCGCTGACGCCACGGGAGAGTCGATCACCGAAGCGATCCGCCGGGCACTCGAGGAGCGGCTCGCGCGCGAAACGCGACGCGCGCGTCCCGCACTCGTCGCTGCGCTCGGACGGATCCAGGAGCGCGCCGCCCGCCTGCCTGTCCTCGACGCGCGATCGGCGGATGAGATCATCGGATACGACGCCGCCGGCGCGCCGCGCTGAACCATGGTGATCGACACCTCGGCGTTGATCGCCATCGTCACGCGGGAGCCGAGCGCTGAACGCCTGGTCGCGGCGCTGGACAATGATCCCACGCGTCTCATCTCGGCGGGCACGGTCATCGAGACCTCGCTCGTGATGCTGGGTCGCTATGGCGAAGCGAGCGAAGCGCTGCTCGATCGACTGCTGCGCGAGATCGGCGCGGAGGTCGTCCCGGTGGGAGACGACCAGGTCATGATCGCGCGTGATGCTGCGCTGTGTTTCGGGCGCGGTCGGCATGCGGCGGCGCTCAACTTCGGGGACTGCTTCAGCTACGCGCTCTCCGTCGCGCGCGCGGAACCGCTCCTGTTCGTGGGCGACGATTTTGCCAAGACTGACGTGGAACGCTGCGACTGGTAGCGCGGGCTACCGCGCACCACCAGCCGCTACCGCGCACCACCAGCCGCTACCGCGCGCCCTCGTCGGTCGCGCGCGACTCCCACCCCGCGAGCTGACGCCCCACCGGCAGCTCGCGCACCCGCACCCCCGTCGCCGCGAAGATCGCGTTCGCGATCGCGGCCATCGCCGGCGGCACGCCGGGCTCGCCGATGCCGCCCGGCAGTCCCTCGCTCTCGACGATCTGCACGTCGACCACGTGGGGCGCCGCGCGCATCCGCGTCACCGGGTAGTCGCGATAGTTGGTCTGCTCCACCTTGCCGTCGGCGAAGGTGATGGCGCTGTAGAGCGTGTTGCTCATCGCCATGATGAGCGCGCCTTCCATCTGCGATCGCGCGCGGTCGGGGTTCGCGACGAAGCCGGCATCGACCGCGACCGTCGCGCGCGGCACGAGCACGGTGCCGTCGGGACGCACCTCCACCTCGACGACCATCGCGATGTACGAGAGGAAACTGCGATGCACGGCGATGCCGCGCCCGCGGCCGCGCGGGAGCGGCGTGTCCCAGCCGCTGCGCTGCTTCACCGACTCGACCACGCGGCGTGCGCGCGCCGAGTCGAGCGGGTGATCGGCCCAGGGCGCGCCGTAGTAGTTGTCGGGCGCGCCGACGAGTCCGTTCTTGTACAGATCGACCGTACGATCGGCACCAATGAGCTCGAGCAGGAAGGCCGCGGGATCCTTCCCGGCGGCACGCGCGAGTTCGTCGACGAACGACCCGATCGCGAAGCCGTGGTGGATCGCGTTCACGCTGCGGTACCAGCCGATGCGCGCATGCGCGACGGCGGGGCAGACCTCGACACTCATGTTCGGCACGTCCCACGGGATGTCGCTCGCGCCGTTGATCAGTTCGTCGGGCGTGGGGCCCGGGAGGTTCGGCGCGAAGGTCGCGCTGATGGTCGGGTAGGCCGAGCGATGCAGCCAGGCGGTGACCTTTCCCGAAGCGTCGAGCCCGGCCTCGAGGCGATGTGCGGCGACCGAGTGATAGTAGGAGTTGCGCAGGTCGTCCTCGCGGCTCCACTGCACGCGCACCGGCGCGCCGATCTCCTTGGCGAGGAATGCGGCTTCACAGATGAAGTCGGGCTTGGACTTGCGACCGAATCCGCCACCGAGGAGCGTGACGTTCACGGTCACGTTCGCGGCGTCGATCTTCAGGTACTGCGCGATCGTGTTGCGCGCGTCGTTCGGCGACTGCGTGGGGGCCCACGCCTCGACCTTGCCGTCCGCGGTCACGCGCGCGAGTGCGGCGACCGGTTCCATCTGCGCGTGCGAGAGGTAGGGGACGTGATACTCGGCGCTGAGCTTCTTCGCCGCCGCCGCGAGCGCGGCCGTGACGTCGCCGTTGGTGCGGCCAGGCTTGCCGGGCTGGCGGATGCTCGCTTCGAGTGTGGCCTTGTACGCCTTGGAGTCGTGCGCGCCGTTGGGTCCCGCGTCCCATGTGATCTTGAGCGCATCACGACCGCGCAGCGCGGCCCAGGTGTTCTTCGCGATCACCGCGACGCCGCCGAGCGGGAAGAAGGCGCTCGGGACCGGCGTCTCGGGAATGCGCACGATGCGTTCGACGCCGGGCACCTTGAG
>JAYTNC010000484.1:0-1719 GCA_043748515.1 Gemmatimonadota bacterium
AGGACGAGCGAGCGACGAGGTCGAACGAGGACGGAAGGAGTCTCGTCGCGCGAGCAACGAAGTCGATCGAGGACGCGACGAGTCTCGTCGACCGAGCGACGGGACGGAACGAGGGCGCGATGCGGCGCTCGGAGTTGGCGACGAGGGAGCTCGAGCGACCGAGGAGGTCAGCTCAGGAAGCTCCCGGCACGGTCGAGCGTCCGGCGTGGTGCGCCGCGGACGCGGCACGGCGAGTCGAGTACGCGATGCGTCTCGTTTCGGAAGCGGCGAGTCGACCAAAGTCGGCTCGGAGACGAGTTCAGGCGACTACGACGCTCATCAAGTAGGGCCGCCCGTGACGGACGCACATGGGCGGGTACTCCGAGGGCGATTGCGTCCAATCACATCCATGTAGGAGGGAGGGCACGATGGAAACGAGACAGCGGCAGGTGGTGGAGGCGTTCCAGCGGGTGCGCGCGTTCCTCGACGAGCACCCGGCGACGGGGACGCTGTCGTACACGAGCGCGTTGGCGATGCTGGACGACGTGATCGAGAAGGTGCGGTCGCTCGCGAGCATGGAGTACCGCGGGCGCGAGGTGAGCCGGGCGGAGACGCGGCGCCAGGCGGAGCAGCTGCGGGTGCTGGTGGACGAGCACATCCGCCCGATCGTGACGATCGCGCGGGCGCAGATCGAGTCGCAGTCGGACGTGGGGCTGCCGGCGGGGCTGCGGATGCCGGCGCTCCCGCTGAACCCGTCGAAGGCGGTGACGGTGTGCGACGGCATGCTGGAGGCGGCGCGTCCGCACGAGGTGCTGTTCGTCGCGAACGGGCTCCCGGCGGACTTCCTCGCGCAGTTCGCGAACGCGCGGACCGAGCTGGAGCGCCTGACGAGCGGGCGCACGACGCAGGTGGGGGCGCACAAGGCGGCGCGGAGCGGGCTGCCGGTGCAGATGGTGCGCGGGCGCCGGGCGGTGGAGCGCGTGGATGCGATCGTGCGCGCGTCGTACCGCCGCGACCCGGGGGTGCTGGTGGCGTGGCGGAGTGCGAAGCGGGTGCAGAGGACGCCGGGCGGCGCGGGGGCTCGCGTCGAGACGGGCGCGACGCCGGTGGCGGAGACGCCGGCGCTGCCGCAGGCCGCATAGTCGCGGCTCATCCATCACACAGGAGGTCAGGTGCACGAAGCGACGAGCAGGGCGGCGGAGCCGGAGGGCGAGCCGAGCGGGAGGCGAGCGCTGTTGGGCGCGGCGATCGCGATGGTGGGTGCGCTGGCGACGGTGCATCCGACGAGCAGGCTGCTGCTGGCGGCGTTGAGTGAGCCGCCGAAGATGCGGCGTCGGAAGTAGACTGACGTCGGCGTCGGACGGGGCGGCGGTCAGCGGCGTAGGTGCCGCTGGCCGCCGTGTCGTTCCGGCCCGTCCGGTCCGACAGTTTGGATCTGCGCTGGGTCGGTCGAGGCAGTCGGCGCGCCCGTTCGGATAGCGGGATGGCGCGGTCGGAGAGTGCCGCCGGTCTGCGCGCAGGCGCGGTGGCGACGGGCCGTGCGGTGAGGGTTCGCGCCGATTTAGACAGGTCTGTCTAAATCGGCGCGTCGGACTGAACGAACGGATGAGCCGAGATGAGTTAGGTGCGGGCGGGCGTGGCGCTTGCGCTCTTTTGGACCGCGTTGAAGATTGGCGGTAGCCTGATTAGACAGACCTGCACAATCAGGTGGTATTGGAATAGGCGGGTCTGTCCAATACA
>JAYTNC010000485.1:0-2778 GCA_043748515.1 Gemmatimonadota bacterium
GTCTCCCCTTTCGACGTGCAATCGCGGGCACCAGATGCGTCCGCCAAGCGCACAAACTTGCGGCCGCGCGTGGTCGGCGGCAACCCGCGCGGCGGCGCCCTGCGCGGCGGCGCCTGAGCGGCGGCGCGCGCGGGACGGCGCCTAACGCACGATCGGCCGCACGCGCCCGTCACGCTCCAGCACGAACCGCGGCAACAGCGGCGCGGGGAGCACGGTCAGCGGCCCGTCGAGCGCCGCCGCACCGATCGGCGCCGCATCGCCCTCCGCCCGGAGCAGCGCCATCAACGAAGAGGGCACCGCGTACGGATCGGCCGCGAGCGTGTTGACCGAGTACCCGAGGTCCCCGAGTCCCTGAATGGTCATCTTGGAGAGCCGGTTCGTCGCGCCGGCGTAGCCGGTCATGAGCTCGGTGACGAAGATGCTCTCTTTCCAGTGCGAGTTCTGCGTGCCCGCCCCGCAGGTGAGGCTCGACGCCAGGTCGAGGCAGTTCTCCGCCGGGACGGAGCCGGGACAGACCGAGGCGCCTCCGAGCTCGTTCGCGCAGGTGAAGGCCGCGAGCGCACCGGTCACGCGCACGGTCGGGAGGTCGCGATCGGCCAGCAGCCCGCGGGAGGTCCAGAGCGTGCCGAGTCCCACCACGTGCAGCATCTCATGCGTGATCACGTCGTTGAGGCGGCCGTTGTTCGCGAGATTGTCGAGATCGGCCACGTCGAACCGCATGGTGCCGAGGCCGGTCAGGCCACCGGTCGTGCGCGTGAGGCAGGGGCCGGCTGATCCGAGAACCTGTCCCACGCCATCG
Organism: Gemmatimonadota bacterium; assembly: GCA_043748515.1. Classification (GTDB taxonomy): domain Bacteria; phylum Gemmatimonadota; class Gemmatimonadetes; order Gemmatimonadales; family Gemmatimonadaceae; genus Pseudogemmatithrix. The sequence goes on from JAYTNC010000485.1 coordinate 800, forward strand.
ATGGGCGTGACGCTCGCGTAGACGATCACGTCGTCGACGACTTCATTGACCGGCGTGACACCCGTGAGCGCCGAGTTGCAGGCGGAGATGTTGAAGGGGGTGGCCGTCGTCCCGATCTGCGCGTCCGGCAGGTCGCCGACGATCATCGCCGTGACCCGGTTGACCGCGTCGGTGAAGGCCTGCGCGACGGCACCCGTCGGCGGGGTGCCGACGTAGCGGAGCGTGATGCTGAAATCGGTCAGGATCGACGCGGAGAAGGCCTGGTCGATGGCGGCGCTCGAGGCCTGCAACAGCTGCGCACCACCGCGCCGACCGAGTGTCCACGTCGGCGAGTTCACGAATCCGCTCACGTCGGAAGCGACGGTCGCGCTCCCGCCGAGGGTTCCTCCGCCGGCCGTCACCGCCCAAGTCACCGGCTGACCACTGATGGCGTTCCCATACTGGTCGAGCGCCCGCACACGGGGCGTAACAGGGACTGCGTTCCCCGCCATCGTGATCTGCTGGTCCCCCTGCACCTTCGTGAGCGCCGACAGGACGTCGGGCGTCGCGCTGACGGTGAAGATCCGTGTCGGTAGCCCGGACACGAGCACCGTGACGGACTGCGAGCCGGCGGTCGTGCCGAGACGCCAGCTACCGATGCTCGTCGCGCCGAGCGCCGAGAGCGTCGGCGCGCCCGTGAGTGTGCCGTTCCCGGCCGTGAGCGAGACCGTGACCGGCACGCCCTGGAGTGCGGTGCCGTTCGCGTCGCGCACGGCGAATGACGGCGCAGGCGCGAGTTGTGTGAAGACCGTCGCGGTGGACGGGGCTGTCTGCTCGACGGTGAGACTCGCCGGCGGCAGTTGCACGACCGCCGTGAAACGCGCATTGAACGCGCCGAGCGTCGCGACGACGGCCTGCTCGCCGGCGGCGATGGCGCCGAGCGTCCAGGTGGGCGCGGTGGCGATGCCATCGACGTTCGTCACACTGCTCGCCGCCGCGAGCGATCCACCGCCCGCGTCCACCGCCCAATTCACCGTCGCGCCCGCCACCGGATTTCCGAACGCGTCACGCGCGCGGACGCGCAACGGTGCGAACGAGGGGGCGTTCTGCGAGCCGAACTGATCGTCCCCGTCGACGATCGCGAACTGCGTCGCCGGACCGGCGCTCGCGTTCACGGTGAAGACGAGCGACGTCAGGTTCGCCACCGCCACGGTGACCGTCTGCAGGCCCGACGCGGTGCCGAGCGTCCATTGCCCGATCGGCGTGGGCCCGGCCAGCGAGAGCATCGGAGCGCCGACGAGCGCGCCACCACCCGCGGTCACGGAGACGCTGACCGCGATCCCGGCGAGCGGCTTGCCGCCCCGGGCTCGCACCTCGAAGGTCGGCGACGTGGCGATGGTACCGCCGACGACGACGCTCGCGATCGGGTTGGCGGTGACGGCCACCACGCTGCTCGGCAACGGTGGTTCGGTACCGCCACCACAGGCGGCGAAGGCGGCGAGGAGCGCGGGAAGGGCGGCGCGGCGCATGTGCGTCATCGGGTGCGTTCGGTTCACGGTGGGGACTGTCGGCTCAGGGCTTTTTCTTCGCGGGAGCGATCGGCGTCACCTTCCCCATGGAGTCCACGGTGAAGCTGGGGCCGAAGGCGGAGTCACGGCCGATGTACGCACCGGCGCGCGGCTTTGTGCCGGTCGACTTGGATCCGACCGAATCGCGCAGCGTCGTCGCGCCGGCGCCGGAGAGGGCCATCGTGCCGAGCGGCGCGACGGCGACGGAATCCGACGGCGCCGGACCGATGCTGTCCTGCGCGGTCGCCGAGTCGGTGAACGCGCTGGGCGAGACGGTCGAATCCCCGGTGCCTTGCGCGCCCTCCTGGCCCTTCGGTGCACAGGCCGCGAGTGCGGCTGCAAGTGCGGCCGCGGCCATCAACAGGGTGATCGGTCGGAGCATCGGAGTCTGGTCAGAGAAGGAGGGGCGCTCACGGTCGAACAGTGTCTCGT